>DJPH01000038.1 GCA_002439755.1 Prevotellaceae bacterium UBA6417
GAAAAACATGCGTTTCAGGCGCACGGTATTGATTCCGTCAATGACGCTTCGCTCCATGCAACCGTGATAGGAGGAATTGATAAGGCCAGCATAAAAATCGGCATCCGAGACATAAAATTCCGTTCCACTGTCGGGATCGCCGGCACGGTTGGTCAGGTGCATGTTGGGGTATTGATAGTGTAGGTCAAACAGGCGTGATGCGATTTGCCCTGTTTGTGAAAGTGCTATGGCATAGTAAGCACAAACGCTCCGGCAGGGTTGCTTGACTTTGAGAGCCGCTTCAATCATTGCATCCCAGTCATTGTTTTCCATAAGGCGTTGCATCTTTGTAACTGTGCGCACATTGACATGAAAAGGAATGGCGTAGAACAGCAATGCAATGAATAACGCTACTTGAGCAGATAAAGTCAATAATTGAAGTCTGAAAGAAGAGCCTTGTTCGCTTTTCCACAAGGGTTGAAAGTGACGTTTTGAAATAATGCGCACAACAACAGACAGCACGGCAAATGCCACAAGCACCAACAAGGGGAAAGAGAAAATGTAGTGCGGATCTGTCTGATAGAATAGATTCAGGCCTTTGAAAACCAAATAGCCTGCAAAAAGAAAAGGGATGGCAAATGTCAGGATACAGGCGTAACCTCGCAAACGAAAGGTATAGTTAATCAAATAAACGCATAATGTTAATACTAAAGCCCATATAAAACCACCGAAAAATGGATAATGAAACGACAGCAAGAAAAAACGTCCGACAAGAATCAGGAGACCATCAGACATATCGGTTACATTCTTCATCAATATGGGCTCGAAAGCAAAATAGCTGTTTTGCTCTGCCATATAGAAAACGTCGTTATAAATGAACGTGGCAAAACACCAAAGCAGCGCCAACAAGAGCAAATAAGGTGGCACTTTGGATAAGAAAACGAAACGCTTTACTGACGTTTTCTTTAGGGAGGAAGTTCCCTTGGCATTTTTTTTGTTTTTTCCTGCATGAGGCCGTGCCTTGGCAGGTGTTCTTGGATTTTTCACTTTATCTTACTACTACTTTATTATTATTGACCAAATATATACCGGGAGCCATATTGTCGAAACAAGTAACCCCCTCGTCCACAATGGAGCTTTTCAGCAAATGACCCGCCAAGTCATAAACTTTTATTGCAATTCGGGGCGATGTTGTATGAACGTATATTTTCCCTTTTGCACCCGACACTCCTACGTATGGAGTCTTTTGTTCGTGGATGCCGTCGGGAACTTCATAATTATATTGGGCATCCAATGTTTTCAGACGTTGTCTCAGCCAACTATCCATATAATTAATTTCACTATCGAAATCCATTGTGATTCCATCGGTTCCTTGCCAACGCTTGATTTCACGTTTGTCGGCACCACTGTCCCTGAACAATTCGCGATAGCTCTTGAAACGGTTCAATAAAGAAGCATGTGAAAAATGCGTTGCACGCAGTTGGGCATAACGTGCAGCAAGTTTTTTGTTCCATCCATTGACATCGTACTCCATCAGACGCTTGAAGAGAACATGCTCCCCATGCTCATAAGCCCAGAGAAATGTGATAAAATCTTGGGCTGCATTGGCTGTAATGTTTTTGCTGCCATCCCAGCGTCTACCGAACACACCGTCGAGATCCCAGGGAGCAGCACTTAATTTTTTGTATTTAGAACTGTCATAGTTATAGAGATACATATTCTTCCCATGATTGTCGGTTGCAAGCATCAACTCTATAAACAGATAATAGTCTAAGAAGACCGGTAAATCAAAATAGATGGATGCGCGTGCCGAAAAGTTGAATTTTGAGCCGGCGGCAACAAGATTGACCGCTGTATACAAAGGTTTCCAGTCGATAGGCTCTCCATCTTGCAAATCGGGATACTTGTTTTCCCATTTGCACCATATATCGGAGCTATTATTATATGAAGAAGGTGCCCTTAAGGGATATACGCGCTGTCCCAAATCATGACCCATAAAAATCTCATAGGTCCATTCACTTGACTTATACAATGTACCTCTCACAGTATCAGGGTCAGTTGCAATTACGCTCTTGGCAATTTTTTTCAACTTCAATTGCTTTCTGTCGATTTTCTCTGTCATGCAATAAATACCGGCATAGTAACCGTTCAGCAGCACTTCCACAAACTTTCCACGAGTTCCGTTCCTGATTTTCTTCTCGTATGCCGCATGATAAGGCGCGGTGGAAAAATCATTCCACAGGTCAGTTGCTATACGGTTACGCATCCTTCCTGCGTCAACAGCCATCGCATCTAAAATCCAATTGTTGTCATTGCGCAAATTCAACAGTTTGCGGTCGATTGAGTTGCCAGCTTTGTCTGTCAGTTTGATAGCGTATGCCTTTTTTTGTTTTCCCATTGCTGTTGCTCCGCGATAGCGGACATTAGCATTATAGAGAGAATCCTGAACATCTATGCTGTTTGGATCGTTCACACGGATGGTAGCTGCACGGTATACAGAGCTGAAATTTGTTCCGTTCAACTCTACTATAGGCATAAATGTAAATATTAATTGAGCCGAACCTATCTTTTTCCCATCTTTCACAATAGAGATTTCATGACTTTGCCCTCCGCTTATATCTTTGAAGGTATGATTCTGTCCGCTTTCTACAGACGTTTCATCAATATAGAGCTGGAATTTTTCATTGTTCTTTGGTGTATAGCGAACTTCAGCCACCAGATTTTCGCTGCCTCGACAAGTTTCGGGCAATGAAAGCATATAATTGTTATACTTTTTGTCGAAAACTACCGCTTTACGGTTTATCGTAAAGTTTGTCAAAGCTGATAAGACATCAGAAACATTTCCCGACGAACCTGTTTGTGGAACATAAATGCCTTTTTGCGATAAATATTGACGATGGCGCTCATCTGATGAATAGAATATGAACGTTGAGCCATTGTCCAAAGAAAAAAAGCCAACATCAGTCTGGTAATAATCGTTCCAATAATTCTTTTTTGCTTCAACAGCACTGTTACCATTTTCATTTTCGGTGCATTTTATGACATAAATGCCATATCCTGAATATGGAGACATGGAAGCATATTTGAAGTTCCAAATGTTATCGGACTTTTCGGTTGTTCCTGTAGCTGTACATACTGCGTTGTTGTTCGTTGGTGATATGAATCCGCGTACGTAACTACCGTCTTTTGTGTAAATATTGACACCATCGATCGTTTCGATAAAATAAAATTGTTCCGATGCTTCGTTTGTCTGAATAAGACGATGATTTTCATCCGCCATTACATACTTTCCCGAACGGACATTCTTTATGCTATATAAGATAGGCTTTTTTGTATCAGTGGTAAATGCGACAGGCATTTCAAGGCCTGTATTTTCCCAAAACCTGTTGTCCAAAGTCGTTCCGCAGCTACTATCATCTCGTTCCATCGGAACAAATTCACTGCCATCTTCATTGCGAAAACAAAACAAAGAATTAGATGTTTGCTGCTCGGGGAAAGTTCCCACGACATAATTGGAGCGGACATTGAAGCAATTGGCATTTACATCCAAAACAGAAGATATGATATAGGAATTATTGCCATTCGCTTTGTATATTCGCCAAAGTGAGGAATCTCCTTTGGCTTCAAAACTCAATGTAACATACCGCTTCAGACTTCCCGAATAGACCCCATCATAAGTAATGTATTGTCCTGATTTGGCATTTCTTATAAAAAAGGCTCCGGGAGACTTTTCATCTATATACCATAACATATCTTCTTTGTCTTCTGACATGGTTACATAGTAAAGTGCAGTTTGACGATTTTGCTCTGCACCCAAAGCAATTCCTCCTTTCATATACTGACGGCAAACCAATTTATATTTTGTGTTTGGATTAAAGGTTACAGTAGCCGCCGATATGTACATGCCGGATGCAGCAACAAGAAGCCATAATAGAAACATAGCTCCTCTTATGAAATGCCGACCTATCCTTATAGTTCTATTCTCCATAAAATTCTATTTTAGCATTTTGCAAATGTAATAAAATAAATCTATAACCCCTGCCAGATTTCAGCAAAAACATTACTGCCACGCATTATGAATCCAATTATGAATCCAATTTATTCTCATGAATACTTACAAAAAGGCAAAGAGATACTTCATGATAGCGATATCGTTATTTGCAATCAGAGTTTGCAAATACGCATCAAAACACGGCAAAAACATACAATTGTTCATTTATTCCGCTTGTTTTTTTGACAAACGACGCAGAATGCGTAATTTTGCAAACAAAAAGACAGATTCTTGCCGTTCGGCATATCAACGGTGCAATTACACAAGATAAAAGAGATTCGTTACGGCAAGTTGGTAGGTAGAAACAAACATATTTGAAATATGGCAGACAAAATCAGACAACAATTCGGATTGTACCAAAGTTCACAAGAACACGATGCATGCGGCATCGGAATGGTTGTAAACATTCATGGTACAAAAAGTCATTTGCTCGTTGACCAGGCTTTGACAGTCTTGGAGAACATGCGTCATCGTGGTGCTGAGGGGGCCGACAAAAAGACAGGCGACGGTGCCGGCATCCTTATTCAAATACCTCATGAGTTTATCCTATTACAAGGCATTGCCGTTCCGGAGAGAGGGCGGTATGGAACAGGACTTATTTTTATGCCAAAAGATAAAGAGCGCAGCACGCGTTTCACGGCCATTATTGAAGAGGAAGTACAGCGTGCCGGAATGCAAATATCCCATTGGCGTGAAGTTCCGGTCAATTCGTCTGAATTGGGAGAGACAGCCTTAGAAACCGAACCGAATATCATACAGATATTCATCGTTCCCCAAAGCGATGTAAAAGATGACGACCTGGAACGCCAGCTTTACCTATTGCGCAAGAAAATAGAACGGCGCACTTCCGACCCCGACTTCTACATTGTCTCGCTGAGCTCCAAGCATATCGTTTACAAAGGTATGTTGTCGAGTCTTCAGCTTCGCCGATATTTTAAAGATTTGCAAAACCCATATCTTACAAGCGGTTTGGCATTGGTTCATTCGCGTTTTTCCACCAACACATTCCCTCGTTGGTCATTGGCACAACCGTTCAGATTGTTGGCACACAACGGCGAAATCAATACCATCCGCGGCAACCGCGCATGGATGGCCGCGCGCGAGAATGTGCTCTCGTCATCAATTTTAGGTAAAACGAAAGATATTTCCCCGATTGTCGAACCAAACATGAGCGACAGCGCATCTCTCGACAATGTGTTGGAGTTTCTTGTAATGAGTGGCCTTAGCTTGCCGCAAGCCATGGCTATACTTATTCCTGAAAGCTTCAACGACCGTAATCCCATCAGTCAGGAATTAAAAGACTTCTATGAGTACTATAGTATTCTAATGGAGCCATGGGACGGGCCGGCCGCCTTGATTTTCAGCGATGGCCGCTTTGCCGGCGGAATGCTTGACCGTAATGGATTGCGTCCTGCTCGTTATACTGTGACCACCGATGGTTTCATGATTGTTGCCAGCGAAGTCGGAGTAATGGACATCGATCCTGCAAAAGTCGCCCAAAAAGGCCGTTTGCAACCGGGCAAGATAATTCTTGTAGACACCCAAGAAGGAAAGATCTATTACGATGGAGAATTGAAAGAGCAATTGGCCAATGAGCATCCATACGGGAAATGGCTTAGCACCAACCGCATTCAGCTTGAAAAGCTCAAAAGCGGACGTAAGATTGACAATACGGTTCCTCACTTCGGCCGTCAATTGCGCGGTTTCGACTTTGGTCAGGAAGACATCGACCGCACCATCATTCCGATGTGCGTTAACGGCTCAGAGCCAAGTGCAGCTATGGGTAACGACACACCGCTGGCAGCATTGAGCGACAGGCCACAGATTTTCTTCAATTATTTCCGACAGCAGTTCGCACAGGTAACAAATCCGGCTATCGACCCTATTCGCGAAGAGCTTGTCATGAGTCTTACGGAGTACATCGGTGCTGTTGGTTCCAACATCCTTCATCCCGACGAGGGCAACTGTAAGATGGTGCGTCTGCCCTATCCTATTTTGAATAACACGCAGTTGGATTTGCTTTGCAATATTCGTTACAAGGGATTTAACAGTATCAAACTGCCTATCACTTTCGAAATTTCAAAAGGCGAAGAAGGCATGCGTCAAGCCCTGTTGGATCTTTGCCACAAGGCCGAAGAAAGTGTAGAACAGGGCTTCAACTATATTATCCTGAGCGACCGTTTCATTGACGAGACACACGCGCCGATTCCTTCATTATTGGCTGTAAGTGCCGTACACCATTATTTGATAGCTGTAGGCAAGCGCGTACAAACAGCACTGATTGTTGAAAGCGGAGAAATAAAAGAAATCATGCATTCAGCTCTTTTGTTGGGTTACGGAGCGTCTGCGGTCAATCCATATATGGTTTTTGCCGTCATTGACGACCTTGTCAAGAAAGGGAAAATCCAGGAGAACTATGAAACAGCCGAAAAGAATTATATCAAAGCAACTTGCAAGGGCTTCTACAAGATTATGTCCAAAATGGGTATTTCAACCATTCGAAGCTACCGCGGTGCAAAGTTGTTTGAAAGCATCGGCTTAAGCGAAGAACTGCTTCACCAATATTTCGGAACCGAGATATCGACCATCGGTGGTATCGGCTTGAAACAAATTGCCCATGATGCCATAGCATTCCATTCCAAGGCCTACAGTCTGGATGAGACAACCGATGATAGCGACTTGCTGCCCAACAACGGACAGTTCTCTTATCGCAAGGATGGCATACGCCACGCCTGGACTCCCGAAGTCATCGCAACGTTGCAATTGGCCACCCGCACTGGCGACTACAAGAAATACAAGCAATTTACCTCTCTTGTCGACAATAAGGAAAAGCCCATTTTCATTCGCGACATGATGGAGTTCAAACGCTCTGCCACTCCTGTTCCCATTGACGAAGTAGAACCGGCAGAATCCATCGTCAAGCGTTTTGTCGCCGCTGCCATGAGTTTCGGAGCTTTAAGCATCGAAGCCCACGAAGCCATAGCCTTGGCCATGAACAAGCTGGGCTCGCGTAGCAATACGGGCGAAGGCGGTGAAGACAGCGACCGTTTCAAAGGAGAAGTAAATGGTATTTCGCTCAGCAGCAAAATCAAGCAAATTGCATCAGGCCGCTTCGGGGTAACCACCGAATACCTTGTCAATGCTGAAGAGATACAAATTAAAGTGGCACAGGGAGCCAAGCCCGGTGAAGGAGGCCAGTTGCCCGGCTTCAAGGTCAACAAGATTATTGCCAAGACGCGTCACTCCATACCCGGAATTTCGTTGATTTCCCCTCCGCCCCATCACGATATCTATTCCATCGAGGATTTGGCACAATTAATTTTCGACCTCAAGAATGTCAACCCTCAAGCAGCTGTCAGTGTCAAGCTTGTTGCCGAAAGCGGTGTAGGCACCATTGCTGCCGGAGTCGCCAAGGCCAAAGCCGACCTTATAGTAATTTCCGGTGCAGAGGGTGGAACGGGTGCTTCACCCATGTCGTCGACGCGTTATGCCGGCATTTCGCCAGAAATAGGGCTTTCGGAGACACAACAGACACTTGTCACCAATGGTTTGCGTACCCGCGTGCGCTTGCAAACCGACGGACAAATCAAAACCGGCCGTGACATTATTATATTAGGTCTGTTGGGAGCCGACGAGTTTGGTTTCGGAACCCTGTTGCTCATTCTGCTTGGCTGCGTCATGATGCGTAAGTGCAACACCAACCTTTGCCCGATGGGCGTGGCAACTCAGGATCCCCAATTGCGCAAGTATTTTGCCGGAAAGTCCGACTATATTGTCAACTACTTTACGTTCCTTGCCGAAGAAGTGCGCGAATACCTTGCCGAAATGGGCTTCCGCAAGTTTGACGACATCATTGGCCGCACCGATTTGCTGACGAAGAAAAAGACCGACGATGCCAAATATGCGACACTCGATTTCAGCCGTTTGTTATTGAAGAGCGACAGCAACGAAGCGCTCCACTACGACGGCCGTCCCTATCAGCAGATAGGTCCAGTTATCGACGACAAGATCATTGCGGACTGCCGTGAAGCGATAGAACACCGCACCGTTACTCATCAGGAATACCTGATAAAGAACACCGACCGCGCTGTCGGCACAAAACTTTCGGGTATGATTGAAAAGGACTATGGCAACGATTTTCTGCCCGACAGCACCATCAACATCAACTTCAAGGGATCGGCCGGCCAGAGCTTCGGTGCTTTCCTGACGTCGGGCATCAGCCTGCGCCTTGAAGGCGAAACCAACGACTATTTCGGCAAAGGACTGAGCGGCGGACGCATTGCCATCTTCCCGCCGCGCCGAAGCAAGTTCAAGGCCGAGGACAACATCATAGCCGGCAACACCGGACTCTATGGAGCCACCCGTGGAGAACTATATGTCAACGGTCAGGTTGGCGAACGCTTCGGAGTGCGCAACTCGGGTGCCATTGCCGTCATCGAAGGCGCCGGCGACCATTGCTGCGAATACATGACCGGTGGCCGTGTCGTTGTACTTGGAAAAACCGGAAGCAACTTTGCTGCCGGAATGAGCGGTGGCATTGCTTATGTGTGGGATCCCGAAGGGCGTTTCGACTATTTCTGCAATATGGAAATGGTAGAACTCAGTCTTGTAGAGGACAGCACATCACGCAACGAGCTTCGCGAACTCATCCACAACCATTGGGAGTATACCGATTCGGCACTGGCACGCAGAATGCTTGACGACTGGCAGCACTATATCCAGCAGTTCATTCAAGTAATCCCCATCGAATACAAAAAAGTAATGCAGGAAGAAAAAGACCGCAAGCTGCGCGACCGCATCAATAACATTTGGAGAGAATTTTAAAATATCAACCGACAAAATCAGAACAACCGGCTGAACAATTGGTTCAGTAAACAAAAATATAAAGCAATATGGGAAATCCAAAAGCATTTATGACCATACCGCGCAAAGAAGCCGGTTATCGTCCCATACACGACCGCATACTCGATTATGGTGAAGTAGAGCAAACATTAAACTCGAAAGACCGCCAGGAACAAGCCGGGCGTTGCATGAACTGCGGCGTTCCTTTCTGCCACTGGGCTTGCCCCACGGGCAGCAAAATACCCGAATGGAACGATGCCTTGTATAAAGGAGATTGGGAATTGGCTTTCAAGCGATTGATACAGACCAACGAATTTCCGGAATTCACCGGACGCGTATGTCCCGCCCTATGCGAGAAAAGTTGCGTGCTCAACGAAGTATTGCACGAGCCTACCACCAATCGCGAAAACGAGTGCGCCATCATTGAGCGCGCCTATATGGAAAACTACATACAGCCATGCCATCCCAAACGCATCGGCAAGCGCGTGGCCGTAATCGGTTCCGGCCCGTCGGGACTGGCCACTGCCAACCGGTTGAACCATGCCGGAGTCGAAGTCACCGTATTCGACAAGAACGAAGCCGCCGGAGGCCTGCTGCGCTACGGCATCCCCAACTTCAAGCTCAACAAAGCCATCATTGACAGGCGCATACAGCTGATGGAAACCGAAGGCGTGCATTTTGAATATGGCAAGGATATCGACGTAAACAAACTGCCTGAAGGATTTGATGCCTATGCAATATGCACCGGAACACCCACGGCACGCGACCTCAATGTTCCGGGACGCGAACTGAGGGGAATCTATCTGGCACTCGACTATCTCGGCCAGCAAAACCGCGTTTTGGCCGGTGCAACCTTTACACCGAGCGAGCGCATCACGGCCAAAGGCAAAAAAGTGCTGGTCATCGGTGGCGGTGACACCGGTTCCGACTGTATAGGAACAGCCCATCGTCAGGGAGCCGTTGACGTGACACAAATAGAAATCATGCCAAAGCCTCCGGTAGGCATGAATCCGGCCACACCATGGCCCTATTGGCCCGTGATTCTCAAGACTACATTTGCCCACGAAGAGGGATGCAACCGCCGTTGGTTGCTCAACACCAACAAATTTATCGGCAAAAACGGCAAAGTGACCGGCGCAGAAGTTGAAGGCGTCGTTTGGGAGCCCAATCCCGAGGGAGGACGCCCCATCATGAAGCTCGACGGCAAGAAAGAAATCATTGAATGTGATCTCGTGCTGCTTGCCATGGGATTCTTGCGCCCGCAGCAGCCGCAATTTGCCGAAAATGTATTCGTTGCCGGCGATGCCGCCAACGGAGCAAGCCTCGTGGTAAGAGCCATAGCATCCGGACAGCAAGCCTCGAGAGACATTCTTGACTACCTGAGAAAGTAATTAAAACAGCCATACCCCAACAAGGCTGCATTCACAAAAGCATCCGACCCGGATTGCAGGTTGATACACCAACCGCAATCCGGGTTTTGTCGTCGATTGCAGCGAAAAGTCAGCATTATAAAGGCGTAGAACAAAAGAAATATCGTACTTTTGCAAAAAAAGAATACCATGCGATTTTTTCTGTCAGTCAGCAGACTGCTGTTCATCATAACAACATTCATATTCATCCCCTGCACAATCGCCGCCAAAGACTTTGTGCTGGTCATCGACCCAGGCCATGGCGGAAAAGACCCCGGTGCGCTGGGAACCTATTCGAAAGAAAAGAACATCAACCTGAATGTCGCCTTGAAAGTAGGCGAACTGGTAAGGCGCAACTGCCCTGACGTAAAAGTAGTCTTCACAAGAAAAACCGATGTCTTCGTACAGTTAGACGACCGTGCCGAAATAGCCAACAAAGCCAAGGCCGACCTGTTCATTTCCATCCATACCAACGCATTGCCCAAGGGGCGCCAAATCAGCGGCTCCGAGACCTATTCGCTCGGAATGGCTCGCGCCGGCGAAAATCTCGATGTGGCCAAGCGCGAAAACTCCGTAATCCTTTACGAAAAAGACTACCAGAAACGCTATGCGGGCTTCAACCCCAACTCGGCCGAAAGCTATATCATTTTCGATTTCATGCAAGACCAATACATGAAGCAAAGCGCCGAATTGGCCAACTCCATCCAAAAATATTACGCTCAAGCCGGACGCCCCAACAAAGGAGTGCATCAGGCAGGATTCCTTGTATTGCGCAAAACGTCCATGCCAAGTGTACTGACCGAGCTCGGTTTCATCACCACACCACACGACGAACAGTATCTGAACTCAGCCAAAGGCACCGACCAGCTGGCCCGAAGCATCTACAACGGATTCGTAGAATACAAAAACAGGCAGCAGCGCCACAAATCGCCCATTCTCGACTATGCCGACGACAAGCAGGTTCAACAAGAAGAAGCCGAAAACACACGCGAAGCCGAAGAAACACGTAAGAAAGAACAGGCATCACAGCAAAAAGCAGACGGGCAAACCGAAAAAGCCGAAGAAAAGCCTGATATACCCGTTATAGAACAGGAAGAACCGCAACCGGCCGAAAAAGACAAGCCCGAAGAAGCGACACCCTCCGTTGTAGAAAAAAGTGCAGAGGCAAAGCCCGAAAAACAGACGCAGAAAATTGAAAAAGAAAAGGAGCAAATCAAAAAGGAAGGGCAGGAAAACAAAACAGAAAGCAAGGAAATCACCTACAAGATACAAATCCTTACCGCGTCGCGCATGCTGCGCAGCGACGCCCAACAATTCAAAGGACTAAAAGGCGTAGACCATTTCAAAGAAAAGAACGTCTACAAATACACCTATGGTTCAACATCATCGTACAGCAGCATCAGCCAGACGAGAAAAGAAATTCTGGAAAAATTTCCCGATTGCTTCATAGTAGCATTCCAAGGAAAAGACCGGATAACAGTACAAGAAGCCCTTCAACTGCAAAAGAAATAACCCTCTAATACGTAGAAAAACATGAAACCCATTGCAAAAGAAATAAAAATAGCCTTGGCAGCAATATGTGCCGTAGTGCTCCTGTTTTACGGCATCAACTTTCTGAAAGGCGTCAACTTGTTCAAGAAGAGCAACATGTATTATGTCGTATTCAACGACATCACCGGCCTGTCGAAAAACAATGCCGTATATGCCGGAGGCTATCCCATAGGAACAGTTCACGAAATCAACTACGACTATGACCATCCCGGACATATCGTAGTAGGTGTAGTCATCGACGAACAGATGAAGCTGCCCAAAGGGTCTACAGCCGAACTCGTATCGAGTATGCTCGGCACCACCACGATGAACCTCTTGCTTGCACCCTCGACCGACTATCTTCAACCCGGTGACTCCATTAAAGGCGGCCCACACCTCGGAGCATTGGAAATGGCAAGCGCAATGGTGCCCAAGATAGAGCAAATGCTGCCCAAGCTCGATTCAATCATGGCTTCAATCAACCTGTTGCTCAGCGATTCCTCAATAATGCGCACACTGCACAACACAGAAGCCCTCACAGCCAACCTGAAACAAGGAACAGGCGACCTGAATAAACTGATTCGCAACGACTTGCCATCGCTCATGGCCAAAATGGACCGCATCGGCGACAATGTGGAACAGCTGACCGGACGGCTCAAGGACATTGACTATGCCGCAACCATAGAAAACATCAACCGCACCATCAGCGATGCACGGCAATTTACACAAGACCTTAACAAAAAAATCAACTCGAAAGACGGTTCGCTGGGACTGCTTCTCAACGACCGCACAATATATGACAATCTGAACAACACGCTGATTTCGTCCGATTCACTCCTGCGCGACCTCAAGGGCCATCCCAAGAGATACGTACATTTCTCCATCTTCGGAAGAAAAGACAAATAAAAAATCACATCACAAAAGGTTTACACATAACCCGTTGCAAAACAAAATGGATGTGGCGGGCAAAAACTACTTGCATAAGCAAAAAAAAAGTTGCAATTTTGCACGAAGTTACATTAGTAACCCATGATACAAAACACAGAACACAATCCTGAACAACATTGGGCCAAATGCTTGAAATACATCAAGGACAATATTGATGAACAAGCATTTAACACATGGTTCACACCTGTCAAATTCCAAAGATTCGACGGGAAGGAACTAAGGATTATTGTTCCGTCAAACTTCTTCTACGAATACCTGGAAGAGCACTACCTGAGCTTGCTGCAAAGTGCCATCGGCAGATATTTCGGAAGCGATGTTCGTCTGCGCTATATCGTCAAAACCGACAGCACCAACAACATAACTACCGACATATCCAGTCAGCCCCACTCCACAGCCGTGGAAAGCGTGCCCTGCGAAGGAGCCAACAAAACACCCGACATATTCTCGGCCACCCGCCACAATCATGTGGCCGACAGCTTGGATTCGCGCCTGAACCCCAACTATACATTTGAAAACTTCATCGAAGGCGACAGCAACAAATTCCCGCGAATGATCGGACTGACCATAGCCGACAAATTTCAGGACTCGTTCAATCCATTCTTCATCTATGGCGCATCGGGCGTGGGAAAGACCCATTTGGCCAACGCCATCGGGACAAGAATGAAAGAGCTGCACCCCGACAAAAGAGTGCTGTATGTATCGGCACACCTGCTCAGGATACAATACACAGACTCGGTTCACGCAAACAAGTTCAACGACTTCATGAACTTTTATCAGTCGATAGACACGCTCATCATCGACGACATTCAGGAATTTGCCGGAAAAAAAGGAACACAAGAAGCATTCTTCAACATCTTCAACCATTTGCAGCACAACCACCGCCAATTGATAATCACATGCGACCGCCCGCCCGTGCAGCTCGAAGGGATGCAGGAACGGTTGCTTACACGCTTCAACTGGGGAATCATCGGGGAACTTGAACGCCCCAACGCAAAACTGCGAAAAGACATCCTCGAATATCACATACAAAGCAACGGATTGCCGTTTCCGAAAAACGTCATCAACTACATAGCCAACAACGTTACAGGCAGCATCCGCGAACTTGAAGGAGTCATCAACTCAATCATGGCCTACTCCGTCATCTACAACAGCGATATCGACATGGATTTGGCCACAAAGACCATCGCACGCACGGTAAAGGTCAACAATGACCCCATCTCGACAGACCGGATATTGGAAAAGGTCTGCAAATTCTATCATATAACCAACAAAGAAGTATTCTCTGCCAGCCGCAAGCACGGAATAGTACAGGCACGTCAGGTCTCCATGTATCTGACACAAAAGTACACCAACCTTTCATCATCGCAGATAGGCCTGCTGATAGGCAAGCGCGACCACTCGACAGTTCTCCACGCCTGCAACCTGATAGAAAAGCGCATAAGCGTGGAAAAAAGCTTTCGAGCGGAAGTTGAAAGCATCGAACGCGAAATATTGAAACGCCCCTGACATTACTACAGCAAAACAGCCACAGCCCAGGACTTGTTTTTGTGCCGTCACCATGAAAGAAAACATGGCGACACAAGAAAAAGACGCAAAAAAGTAGTAGTTTTGCACTTCAAAATAGAACGAAAATAAGAATCACATTATGTACACTTGGTTTGAATGCAAAGTAAAATACGATAAGACCATGGAAAACGGCCTTCAGAAAAAAGTTACGGAACCCTATTTGGTAGACGCCATCAACTTTACCGAAGCCGAAAAACGCATGAACGAAGAAATGGCACCTTTCATAAGAGGCGATTTTCAAGTAGACGACATCAAACGCGTCAAAATTGCCGAGCTCTTTGAAAGCAGCAAGGAAGAAGACGACAAATGGTACAAATGCAAGTTGAGCTTCATAGTAATCGATGAAAAAAGCGGCAAAGAAAAAAAAGCCGTCAATTTGGTTTTAGTCAAGGCCATCAACATAAAAACCGCCCTGCAACACCTGGAAGAAGGAATGAAAACCACACAGATAGACTACGAAGTGACATCGATTATCGAAACACCCATATTGGACGTATTCCACTACCAGGAACCCGACAAGGCTTAACAAGAAGGGAAATAACCATGAGCATTGCCGACAAACTGCAAGCCGTAAAAGAAGAACTGCCGCAAGGCGTCAGGCTGATAGCAGTATCCAAATATCATCCCGAAGAAGAAGTGATGGAAGCCTACAAGGCCGAACAAAGAGACTTCGGTGAAAACATAGCGCAAGAGCTGAGACGCAAACACGAAAACCTGCCCGAAGACATCCGGTGGCACTTCATCGGACACTTGCAAAAAAACAAGATTAAATATATCGCGCCCTACGTCAGCCTGATCCACTCTGTCGACAGCTTTGAGCTGCTTTCGGAAATCAATCATCACGCCATAAAAGCCGCACGCACCATACCCTGTCTGCTGCAAATCCATGTAGCCAAAGAAGAAACGAAATTCGGTTTCAGCTTTGACGAATGCCTTCAAATGCTCGACGAACAACAATGGACACAACTCGGAAACATCTGCATCTCTGGACTGATGTGCATGGCATCCAACGTACCCGATGAAAAACAGATACACGAAGAATTCGGAAGCGTCAACAGATTTTTCGAACGGCTCAAAAGCGAATACTTTAAAGATAATGAACAATTTTCATGCCGTTCATGGGGCATGAGCAGCGATTACAAAATAGCTATCGAAGAGGGCAGCAACATGGTACGCGTAGGAACACGCATCTTCGGCCCGCGCCCCTATCCGACCATTAAGCAAACCTGAAAATCCATTAAGGAAGAAAGCAACCTATATATTCACCAAACATAAATATCATGCCACAGATTTCACAACGAGGCACGAACATGCCACAATCACCGATTCGCAAACTTGCACCTCTGGCAGCGCGAGCGGCGGAACGCGGCATACATATTTATCATTTAAATATAGGACAACCGGATTTGCCGACACCGACCGTTGCACTCGATGCTATCAGAAACTTTAAGCGTACCGTGCTGGAATATACTCCCAGCCAAGGCTTTCTCAGCTACAGAAGAAAGCTTGTAGACTTCTATGCCCACTACAACATCCACACTACACCGGAGGATATCATCATTACCAGCGGAGGATCGGAAGCCGTGCTCTTCGCTTTCATGTCTACACTGAACCCGGGCGACGAGATTCTGATTACAGAACCTTTCTATGCCAACTATCTTGCTTTTGCCATATCGGCCGGCGCCGTCATCAAGCCTATTTCAACCACCATCAACGAAGGCTTTTGCCTGCCCAAGGTAGAAGAAATGGAAAAACTCATTACTCCGCGCACAAGAGCCATTATGATTTGTAACCCCAACAATCCTACCGGCTACTTGTATACAAGGAGAGAAATGAATCAGATACGCGACCTTGTCAAGAAGTACGACCTTTATCTGTTCTCCGACGAAGTATATCGTGACTTCATCTATACAGGTTCACCCTATATATCGGCCATGCATCTGGAAGGCATTGAGCAAAACGTCGTTCTCATTGATTCCGTTTCAAAACGCTACAGTGAATGCGGAATACGCATCGGTGCCTTGATAACAAAGAATGAGCAAGTGAGACAGACCGTCATGAAATTCTGTCAGGCGCGCCTCAGTCCGCCGCTCATAGGCCAGATAGCTGCCGAAGCATCCCTGCAATCAGGCGAAGACTACCTGCGCGATGTTTATGATGAGTACGTAGAACGGCGCAAATTCCTTATCGACAGCATTAATCGCATTCCCGGTGTTTATTCGCCCATTCCGATGGGAGCTTTCTACACGGTGGCGCAACTTCCCGTTGATGACAGTGAAAAATTCTGCGCATGGTGTCTCACCGACTTCAGCTACGAAAACCAAACCATCATGATGGCACCTGCATCGGGATTTTACATGACTCCCGGCATGGGACATAACGAAGTACGTTTGGCCTATGTCTTGAAAAAGGATGACTTGGCACAAGCCGTCAATGTGCTGGCACGAGCTCTGGAAGCCTATCCCGGAAAAACCATCTGACAAGAACCATCCGACATTTCCCTATGAATTTATCGCTGTTCATTGCACGCCGTCTTTATTCCAACGAACATCATGACCGGCGCATATCACGGCTGGCCATACAGATAGCAACCATCGGAGTTACGATAGGACTCGCAGTAATGATTCTTTCCGTTTGTGTCTTATTGGGCTTCAAGAACGAACTGACCGAAAAAGTAGTCGGTTTCGGTTCGCACATACAGATTCTCAACTCCAAATCCGGTGCTTCACCCGAAAGCTACCCTATTGTAACCGACCACGCTTTCGTTGGCAATGTAGCCCGGCAAGAAGGCGTGACCCATGTACAGCGTTATTCCGGAAAGATTGGAATCGTAAAAACCGACAGCGACTTCAAGGGTATTTTATTGAAAGGCATCGGTGAAGAATATGACACAAATTTCTTACGCAGTCATCTTTTGAAGGGCACCATTCCTCGCTTTACTCTTGAGGAGCACCGCAATGACATCGTCATCAGCGATCTGATAGCAGACAAAATGCGTTTGAAAGTGGGTGACAGGATTTTCGCTTACTTTTTTGAGAACACCATACGCATGCGCAGGTTCAATATCGTTGGCATATACAGAACCAACATGAGCCAATTCGATGAAAACGTTGTCATAGCCAACCTCTACACTGTCAACAGCCTCAACAAATGGCGCAATGACCAAAGCAGTGGACTGGAAATCTTTACCAATAATTTTCCTCACACAGAAACCACCTACAACAAACTTTTAGACATAACGCGCGAGGCCATCGACAGCGATGGCAACACCTATTCGGTCTACACCATAGAAGAGTTGTATGCCCAAATTTTCGATTGGTTGAAGCTGCTCGACTTGAATGTGTGGGTCATCCTTGGCCTGATGGCATGCGTGGCCTGCATCACGATGATAAGTGGCTTGCTCATTCTGATTTTGGAGCGGAGCGCCACCATCGGAATACTCAAGGCCGTAGGGGCAAGCGACAAGCTCGTTCGCCACATATTCATCAATTACAGCGCGTTCATCATGTCGCGCGGAATCGTTCTCGGCAATATCATTGGTCTGGGGCTGGCCTTTTTGCAGCAACGCTTCCACCTGATTTCACTCGATGCTACAAAATACTATGTCGACCATGTGCCCATCATGTTCCACCCCGTCCTGTTGTGCATCGTCACCGTGTCCACCATTGCCGTGTGCCTGCTTGCCATGATAGGGCCGAGCTACATGATTACAAAAATCCGTCCGGTCAAGGCCATTCGCTTTGATTGAATCTTCAAACCTCAAATTTTATAAGCAGCCATGAAACCATGTTCTTTATTGATGCTTTTTATCTGCGCATTGCTGTTCTCATGTTCCAACGACACGCCTGACGAATCAAGCGGTTGGAAAAACGAAGAAGAGCGTGCGGCAAAACTGAATCCTCATTTTGTTTCTGTCGATTGGGACAATACGAAAGTGAAAAGCTTCAACACCAAAGACTGGACTTTCACGCTCCAGCAAACCGCTGAGACCGAAAAGATTCAAAAGGGTTCCGTACTTGCCATCTATGCCGACACCGTGGGTTGCATCACAATTGTAAACAGCGTCAAACGTTCAAATGGCAATGTGGAAATCACAGGCCGCGAAGGAGCTTTGTGTGACATTTTTGCCAATACCGACTTTTACCTTAGCACTTCCGCCGATGCAGAAAAGACGAGAACAGCCGGCTGTGCCGTCTACTATCCCGAAAAAATCATCTGCCGCGACGATGCCACACACAGAATGAAGGCCGTCAGCTTCACACGAGGCAGCAAGTGGACCGACAAACTTTGGGACTGGGTGGCTCCCGTCTCCTACGGCCTCAAGCTCTACGAAACGGCCGGAAGCAAAATCGGCATCAAGGAAGCGCGCTACAGTGCAGACCTCGATTTGGACCTATATTTTAGTTTCGGTGAACGCACGCTCGAAGCCACCAAAGAAGAAGCCTACAGGCAATATCGCAGCAACAGCCTGGCCATGAAAGCCGTGCTCAACGGCAATATCAATGCATTCAATTCCATAGAAGAAGAAACACATGCCTCTGTTTCTGTCAATAAGGAAACCAAATTGTGGGAAAACATGTTCAAGCCCGTCCGCATGGTTTTCTATCCCGGAGGCGTGCCCGTGGTAATAACGCTGAGTGCCGATTTGCTCGGAGGCATCAGCGGTAAATTATCAGGAAAACAAAAAGTAAACTTCGGTGTCAGCACAAACATCGAGGGCAAATTCGGCTTCGAGTGGGTTCAAAGCTCCGGCATGACCGAAGTGCGCAGCCTCGACATCACCAACGAACTTTCCCACCCCACCGTTGAAAACACCGGAAGCATAGACATCAAGGCATCCATTTGGCCGCGCATATTCCTTACGCTATACGAATCGGCAGCCGTCACGTTCGATATCTGCCCCTACCTCTCTTCCTCGGTAAGTGGAGGCTACACCGTAGGCGACTATGCCGATGGTACGGCAACCGGCAAGGGCGGCGGCAGCGCCTACCAGATTTCATTGAATGCCGGAGTAGACTGCGCAGCAGGATTGAGCCCTATGTTTTTCTCTCACGAATTGTATCACTACCAATTGAAAAACATCAACGCTTTCGATTGCACCCTCTTTGAATCGCCATCGGGAATGCAGGTACTCCATCCCACCACAGCCGAAATGTGTCCCGGCATCACCAATAAGGTGCAAGTGGAAGTCTACGACAAAGTCATCAACGGAGAACCTACCCCGACCCTTCTTCCGCAGCTCGTCAAGTTTGAAGGCGATGGAGTGATTTCGGCCGCCTATGCCATCACATCCAACGGAATAGCAAGCATCGACTGGATTCCCTCATCCTATAAGGACAAGCTCACGGCAACACTCTACAACGGCAACGGAGGCATAATCAAGCAAGTCGTCATCAACGGCAACGGCGAAGTGAGGCCGCCCACATCGGGCAGCTTGATAGACCTCGGGCTCAGTGTCAAATGGGCTTCCCACAATGTGGGAGCCAACTCACCCGAAGAGCGCGGCGACCTCTTTGCATGGGGCGAAGTATCTACCAAAAGCAACTTCTCCATAGCCAACTACAAATTCTACGAACCCATAGAACACCAGCATGCCGGGCTCTATCAGTCCGACTTTACACTGCCGGGCAACAGCAACCTTATCTACAACACCGAATTCGATGCAGCCAAAGTCAACATGGGTGGAGGCTATCGTATGCCCAAGAAAAAAGAAATGGCTGAACTTCTCGACAAGTGCGAAAAAAACCTCGTTGTCTACAAAGGAGTAAAAGGCTTGATGCTTACCGGTCCTAACGGCAACTCCATATTTCTTCCCGCAGGTTCGGCTCCCGGCTTTTTGGATGAGGACGTAAATACCAAATTCCCGCTGTCCGACATAACACTTTCCTATTGGACGGGCAACCTTTGCAGCTCCAGCTGGCCTACAGCCTACGGTTTCCATCTGTCGTGGCACGATGCAACGCCCTACTTTGTCGTCTCGTCTGTAAACCGCTGCGGAGGAGCCTGTGTACGTGCTGTAGGAAATTAACCGCCCTACTCAATTCAACCCAAATACTTTACAAACATTGCCAACCTCCGGTATTTGCGCTGCAGGTGTCAGAGATTGGCAATGCTGATATTAAACATGAGAGGCTCCCGAGAACTATCCGGGAGCCTCTTTCTTACTATTTGAGGATTTGCCATATACCATCTGAGAAGCTCTCATATACTATCCGGGGAGCTTCCACATAGTATATGGGAAGTTCTCAGATAGTACATTGTCTTTTCCTGATTTTAATAGACGGTTTTTAGATTGATAGACTGATTCCATAGACATTCCTTGGGATTTCCTCCTGAAAAGGTTGTCACATCCGCAAAAGGCTACTGAAAAGATGGACAGACAATTATCGTATATAGACGATAAGATTGTTTTCAAATATTTTTATTTTGAATATTCTATATTGAAAAATGGAAAATGTATATATCTATCACTACCAAATGTCACCAAAGAGCAATTCCAATTGAAAAGAATGATACTTAGGCACTTGATGCTACAGAAATAAAACAGCAATAAGGAAACATAAAACTGCAGGCTGATGTTTTATTTGTTTGGATTCAATATTTATAGCGATATATTTTTGAAATATGGATTTTATACGTATCTTTGCATGCATAGAATTTACGATATTAATAATATCGTAAAATTTCTTTAATCAATAGTATGCTTGATGGAGGAGAAAAATCATTTGCTAAAATGATAAACAGATGAGAGTTATACAAACGCTTTGGACAGCTAAAAAGAATTTACTGGAGAATAGTTTTGGATGGATAGATCCAGAGACTGCTTTGATGTCGTGGGCACTTAGTGCGAATTGCCTGAAAGCACACTGCAAGGAATT
>DJPH01000028.1:0-4983 GCA_002439755.1 Prevotellaceae bacterium UBA6417
AACCAACTGAGCTATTGAAGCAGCATCACCACTTTTTGTGTGGTTTGCAGTGCAAAAGTAGCGATAATTTTGAAAATAGCAATATCTTTGCGTAGAAATTTGAAGAAACCATGCAGAAAATAATTGGAATAGGCAACAGTTTGGTCGATGTACTGGCAAAAGCAAGCAGTGACACCATTTTGGAAGAGATGAATTTACCTAAAGGTTCCATGCAGCTCATAGGCTCAGAAGAATTGGCACTAATCAGCCGCAGAATGCGCCACATGGAGCACACAAGAACTTCAGGCGGATCGGCAGCCAACACTATGAAGGCACTGGCTCACGTCGGTATCAGTTCCGGATTTATAGGCAAAACGGCAGAAGACGAGTTTGGCCTCTTCTTTAGATCTGAACTCGAAAGTGCAGGAGTTAAAACGCAACTCATCTGCAGAAAATCCGGCTCTACAGGTATTGCTTCGACTTTCATTTCACCGGATGGGCAACGTACATTCGCCACTTATCTCGGTGTTTCAGCCGAATTAAATGATACCGACATCACACCCGATCTGTTCGAAGGCTACGACATACTCTATGTAGAAGGCTACCTGGTACAGAATCATCAGATGATAGAGAAAGCCGTCCGTCTGGCCAAAGATAAAGGTATGACTGTCTGTCTGGATTCAGCCAGTTACAACATCGTTGAAAACGAAAGGGACTTTTTCAACCACTTGATTTCACAATATGTTGACATCGTCTTCGCCAACGAAGAAGAAGGACGTGCATTCACCGGAAAAGCCCCTGAAGAAGCTGCCCGTGCGATAGGCTCACTCTGCCACATCGCAATTGTCAAATGCGGAAGCCATGGTGCCTGTGCCTGCTCAGGCAATGAGTTCATCGCCGTTCCGGCCGAAAAAGTCGATGCCGTTGTCGATACTACCGGAGCAGGAGACTACTTCGCCGCCGGATTTCTACAGGCCTACACAAAAGGAAAAGCCCTTCCCGAATGCATCCGCACCGGTGGCCTTCTGGCCGGAGCCATTATCCGCGTCATAGGAACGACCTTACAACCATCCACATGGAAACAGGTTTCCAAAAACATCGACCTTATATAGCCCGTTCATCATGAAATTCAAACTTCTTACAATCTGCCTTTTGACAGTTTCCTCCCTATCTGCTCAGAACAGCAGCCACAACTTTGAAGTATCAAAAAACCTGGATATCTTCAATGCTATCTACAAAATGCTTGATCTTTATTACGTAGATACACTGAAAGCCGACAAGCAAATAGGCGAAGCCGTCAACTATCTGCTTGACGGTCTGGATCCCTACACAGAATACTATCCTGAAAAGGACACACGTGATCTGGAGACACTCACCACAGGCAAATATGCCGGCATCGGAGCTTTGATACGCTACGATAAGAAAGAAGATCGATGCATCATCAGCGAACCATATGAAGGCCAACCGGCAGCCAATGCCGGAGTAAGAGCCGGCGACATCATCTTAAGAATCGATGGAAAGGCTGTCAACACTAAAGGGACACAAGCTATCAACAGCTATACCTCCGACGTAAGCAACCGTCTGCGTGGTGATCCCGACACCAAGATAACACTCGTTGTAAAACGTCCGGAAAAAGGCGAAAAGACCTTCAGCTTCATGCGTGCCGCCATACAGTTGCCGGCAGTCCCCTACTACGGCATGGTGGCCGATGACATAGGATACATCTACCTGAGTACCTTTACCAAGGATTGCTACCAGAATGTAGAACAAGCTCTCAATGAGCTCAAGAAAAAAGGCGCTCGTTCGCTCATCCTTGATTTGCGCGGCAACGGTGGCGGATTAGCCATAGAAGCCGTACACATCGTCAACCTTTTCGTTCCCAAAGGAAAACTCATACTGCAAATGAAAGGAAAGACACAATCGGCCAATTCGTCCTATACAACCATGCATGAGCCCAATGACCTTCAAATACCACTGGTAGTATTGGTCAACGGGCAATCGGCATCGTCATCGGAAATCACATGCGGTGCTCTGCAAGACTTAGACCGCGCCGTAGTAATGGGAGAACGGACCTTTGGAAAAGGACTGGTACAGCAACCGCGGCAACTTCCCTACGGAGGATTGCTCAAATTGACAACCAGCCATTACTACATACCCTCCGGACGCTGCATCCAGGCTCTGGACTATAGCCGGCGAGGCCAAAATGGTGAAGCCTACCGCACACCCGACAGTCTGACACACATATTCCACACAGCCAACGGGCGCAAGGTACGCGACGGAGGAGGCATCACGCCGGATGTCACGGTCAAAGGTGACAGCTTGCCCAACCTGCTCTCATACCTGCGCATCAGCGACCAGTTCTTCGACTTTGCCACCCACTACCATGCCACACATCCAAGCATAGGACCGGCTGCCACATTCAGCATTTCCGATGATGACTATAAAGCATTCAAGGACTCGCTGACGAAAAGCGATTTCACTTATGACCGACAGACCTACAAAGCCCTGCAAGAACTAAAAAAGATAGCCCGGTTTGAAGGTTATGACAAATCTGCCGCCACCGAAATCCAGGCTCTTGAAAAGAAGCTTCAGCACAATCTGCCGGGCGACCTTGAAACATGGAAAAAACAAATCAGGCAACTGCTCAACGCGGAAATATGCGGACGCTATTACTATCAACGCGGCACCCTTGAAAACAGCCTTCGCACAGACAGTGTGCTGCACAAGGCCATCAGTCTGCTGCACAAACCTACTGAATACCGCAGAATACTGTCAGGAAAATAATCATATAAACGTCATGAACTTTGCCGAATCTCTGAAAAATCTGACCCTGCCGGTTTCAATGCTGACAGGAACACTGTTGTACCTGCTGTTCGCGGAAATCCCGTATCTCTATGCAGCCTCACAAGTGCTCAGCCCGATAGTGGCAGCCTTGTTGCCGGTGACCATGTTCGCCGTACTGTTTGTAACATTCTGCAAAGTTGATTTCCGGAAAATGCACCTCACTCATTGGCACGCCAGGATCGCATTCTTTCAAATACTGCTCACAGCCATAACGGCATTCATCATCCTGTTTTTCAATCTAAGAGGAAATCAACTCATTTTGGCCGAAGCAGCCCTAACCTGCATCATCGGCCCCTGCGCAGCGGCAGCACCGGTCATCACCGTCAAATTGGGCGGCAATTTGGAAGACATGACAACCTATACTTTCCTTTCCAACGCACTAACAGCAATTCTGATTCCGATAGTCTTTCCTCTCATAGACCAAAACATCGGATTTACATTCTCACAGTTTCTACTCATATTATATAAAGTAAGCATTATTCTGATAGCTCCAATGGCTTTGGCCTATATTGTAAAGCACTACATGCACCACCTGCACGTTACCATATTGTCGATCAAGGATCTCTCGTTCTACCTGTGGGCGTTATGCCTGGCCATCGTCACAGGAACGACCATCCGCAATATTGTCCACGCACAGACAACTCTTGCTTTCATCCTCATCATCGCATTAACCGCACTTATACTATGCATTCTGCAATTCTACATTGGGCGCAAATCCGGAAGCCGGATAGGAGCCACCGTAGAATGCGGCCAGGCATTGGGACAGAAGAATACGGCTTTTGCCATATGGATTGCCAGTGCATACTTGAACCCGTTGTCTTCGGTGGGCCCGGGGTGCTATATCATCTGGCAAAATACGGTAAACAGCATCCAACTGTGGAAGCAGCAGAAAAAACAAAAACAAATTACACCCACTAACCACTAAAAAACAAGATTATTTTTTGTCAGTTCCATTTAAAGTAGTAACTTTGCACACGCAAAACAAAAGCAATGGATGATTCGCTAGCTCAGCTGGTAGAGCACAACACTTTTAATGTTGGGGTCTTGGGTTCGAACCCCAAGCGAATCACAAAAAAGAATGCCAAAAGGCATTCTTTTTTTCTTATAGACAAAGTTGTTCTATAATGAAACTGCATTACTATCGTCTTCAATAGCGCATCGCTGTTTCTTCAAAGTTGTTTACCTTATTGCAGTTCCTTGATACGGTATTTTATGGTATTGTTCCAGGCATTGTCGGGATCGTATGTGGCAGTTGCGGTTACGCGCAGTTTGCCTTGCTTTCCCTTGCAGTCTTGTAATTATGCTTTCTGCGTAATCCTTGATGTGCACAACTTTGCCTTTTATGCGCATCTCTTTTTCACCGGAAGCATATACCTTTTGCAAGAGCAGAGATGCACGAGAACTGCCCTTGTTCTTATCCTTGTTGATTTCAAGATTCCTATCAACGATGGAAAAATAGAAAAAACATCCTTATATTTCATTTTCGGGCATTTACTCTTGTTCTCGCTATTACAATCTTTGCATTCGTAGGGTTTCAGGTTGTAATTCAAACCGGCACTGCATTCAAACTTGCAATCTTTGTAAACCAATTTCTGACTTGGAAAGAACGTTCCACCGTCTGTAAATGAACGGCCACCATTGACTGTATCGCCAAAAAGAACTAACGGCGACAATAGGAAAAATAAATTGACTATATACCTTTTCATGATGAATTAATTTATAGGTTTTGCGCTGCTAACTGTGAAATTCGCAAAATGTTTTTCTTTTTCAACGGAAATTCTCTTGCAAAGATATGTATTTTATGGAATAGCGTGTTCACATGAAATTGAAGTAGTTTGTTGTCTAATTGCTCATAGCTTTCCCATTCCAAAAAATCGCCTTGATTTTTTCAAAACATTGTTGATTCTGAAACTCATCAACAGCAATCTTGAAAAATAATAGTGCAATCTGTTGATTGAATCAAAATAAAGCATGTTTGTATTGAAATTGTATCTTTTTCTCCGTATCTTTGTAAACGCAACCTATCAAAACGGATTGTTGGATAAAAAGTTCATAAATGTTTCACTTCAAATTAAATTATATGAAGAACTTAATCTTTACATTAGGCTTGGCCATTCTCGGCATTCTGATGCCAAGAATAAGCCTGGCGGATGACAACAT
>DJPH01000028.1:5111-5290 GCA_002439755.1 Prevotellaceae bacterium UBA6417
GTAGTACCCAGACTGTCCAACCCCTGGGGCGGTAACGGAGCAACCTACTACAAGGTGGACTACGAAAACAATCAGGCATTCAGGGATGCCCTTGCCAACGGACACACGCTTGAAATCGTTGTAATGGCCGACTACACCATCGGAAGTCTGCCCGACTCGGAATGCAAACCTTTCACCTC
>DJPH01000062.1 GCA_002439755.1 Prevotellaceae bacterium UBA6417
TGACGATGTGCAGGGTTGCAGGTTGTTTTCTGTACATGAAACAGGTCGTGACATGTACATGAAACAAGTAGTGACATGTACAGGAAACAGGTTGTGTCATGTACATGAAACACGTTGTGTCCTATAGGGGAAACAGGTTGTTTCATGTAGGTGAAACACATTGTTTCATGTAGATGAAACACCTTTCAATGTGCCGCATTGCATAGGGGGAAGCTTAGGGTTGTGCCGGAATAATCTGCATGGGGTTGCCTATCACCTTGCTGTAGGGAGGTACGTCTTTGGTGACTACGGCGTTGGCTCCTATGATGCTGTTGTGTCCGATGCGCACGTTTTGGAGTATGGAAACGTTTTCTCCTATCCACACATTGTCCTCAATGATGACGGGTCCCTTTGACACGATGGGCCGCTGTCCGGGTGGTGTGTCGAGGTCTTCCCTGCGTGTGTTGCCGTGGGAGTGGTCGGTGATGAGTATGTTGCTGCCAATAAGCACGTTGTTGCCTATCTCAATGCGGTCTATTACTCCGATGTGTACGTTGAAGTTGACCGTGACATTGTTGCCGATAATCAGCACAGGGTCGTGGTCGAGGCGTCGGAGGCATTCTATGCGCAAGCCGGGCCTTGTGCTGAAGTTTTGCCCAAGACGGATATATTCCGGCCCGAAAATGTAGAACGGCCTTTCGATGTAGCAACGCACATGTGTGGGTGTGCGATAGGCAAAGCGGTAGGAGGCTATGAGGTTGCACGTCACATGGATGCGTTCGTAGGGCTTTACGGGACATAGCCACAGTGACATCCGTCCGATGACGCGGCACAGCAGTTCCTTGAACATGAGGATCCTTCTGGTGAGCACATGCGATATGAGCTGCGGGTTGAGCAGCATCTTGATGATGGACAATGCCAGTCGCGGCCAGCCAAGATACTGACGCAGGATGCTCCATCCCTGGTTCAGGGCGAAGTTGCTCTTGCGTCGGAGTATCATATAATTAAACACATAAGGGGCAATAAAGTCGCTTGTGCTGTTGCGAACCATCATGATGGTGTGTGGCGATATGCCTTTTTCTTCGTATTCGTCAAGTATATTTGAGAGGTTGACCACAAAGACCCTAATCAGGTTGTAGCCGCCGTTGCTGGCCATCATGGTGGGGGCATCGTAGAAGGGCAGGTGCATGATGATGTTGGTGCTTGCCGAGAGAGCCGCCGAAAGATACATGGGTATCTGCAGCAGGTTGGTCTTTTCGTAGGGCGTATAGTCGAGATGCAGGGCGGCTTCGCGCAGGAAGATGTTGCCGCTCATAAAGGTGATCATCACTCCGATGTGCGACAAAAAGGTGTCGATGTCGTCATATGTGGTGTAGGGATGAGCCATGTCGGCTTTTCCGATATGTAGAAGTCCGGGCTCCCGTTCTTTCAGGACGTCGAGCAGGATGTGTATGTGTTCGGTGCGCAGATAGTCGTCGTCTCCCAGCAGCCATACATACTTTCCGGTTGCTTTTCTCAGACATTGCAGGAAGTTACCGTCTGGACCTATGTTTTCGCTGTTGCGCAGATAGACGAAGGGAATGCTGTTGCTGAATTTCTCGACTGTCTGCCGTGTATGGTCGGGTGAGCAGTTGTCGGATATGATAATCTCGATCTGTTCCAGTTCGTCGGGCGACAACTGTTGCAGCCTTTTCAGTTGTTGGTATATGCAGTCTGCGCGGTTGTAGGTGGGCAGGCATAGGGAGAGCAGCTTGTTGTGAAACGCTAATGTGGGTTGTGCCATAGTCTCTTTTTGGTTGAATATATATAGTAGCCCCATGGAGCGACGGCCAATGTAATGATGCAATATCCTATGGTGATGCCGTTGACCCCGAAGCAACGCCCCAGCCCTATGGTTGACAGGCAACAGAGGATGCCTGTGACAATGGAGTTGACAAGGAAAGGTTCGCGTTTGTGACATCGCAGGTAGGTGGCCCAGGCCGATATATATTGGTTGACAAACTCGGGAATCATCATCATGAGCAAAGGCAGATAGGCCAGGAAGCGGTCGCCGAGATAGAGCCCGAAAATGGTGATGTGGTAGTGGCGTATGGCGAAAATCACCAGGAAGAACAGCATCAGGCACAATGCGTTGATGCCGATAGACTGGTTGAGTGTTCGCCGGAACAAGGTGTCGAGCTCGGTGTAGCGTTTCATCTCTATCATGCCCGAATAGGTGGGAACCTTAGTGGATGTCCAGCTGTATGACAGTGCCTGAATGCCTGTGAGTGCGGCAAGTGTCATGCCCATCTGGCCGGCCACCACCGGTCCGTCGGTGGCAAAGAGCACGGGGTTGAACAGCTGGAAGATAAAGTATCCGCTGATCCAGCTGAGAGCTATCTTCCACTGGAAGGGAAAAATCTCGCGGATGTATGACACCTTTTCCACCACTTTGATGCTGCATACCTCGCGCAGTATGGAGCCGAACGGTGAGAGTGTGAAAGCCAGCAGAGCCACAACGACCCATGTGAGGCTGTTGATTGCAGCGGTGAGAAGCTTGGCACCGCAGCCCAGACAGAGCCACACGATGAGCAGCCCCAGGCCGATTTGCCAGAAACGGTATTTGGCCACTTCCTTCACCTTGCCCAGGCCTTCGAGGAAAGCAAACAGGGGGGCTATCATGAGGTTGGCCGCAGTGGTGGCACTGAGTATTATCCATGGCAGGTGCCAGCTCACGGTGCCTCCGGTGTGGTCGTAGCGGTTGAAAAACACAAAACCGGCAATCATCAGCACGGCAAACAGCACAATGGCAAAGCAGCTGTACCACTTGAAGCAGAAATGCAGCAGTGACGAGAGGCGCGAACGATAGATGGATTCACCTTCGAGGCGGTTTCCCTGCCATGTGAGATGGGAAGCCTCGTGGGCCACATATTGCGTGATGATGCCGTTCAGGCCCAGCTCGAAAAAGGTCTGTATGGCCAGTATGGAGCCGAAAGTATAATAGAATCCCTGCTCCACACCGGTAAGGAAACGGGCTATGAACAATGCCGTAATCACTCCTCCCGCAGCCTGTAGGATGCGGGCTGCCGATGTGTAGGCTATGGACTTGTCCATTCCTATCTTGCGTGCGAGAGATCGGAGCAGCGACATCAGTCTTCTACGAAAAGATCCTTGCCGAGTGTCAGGCCGCTGTAGGCACGCAGGTATTGCTGGTTGCCCGAAATGCTGACATATCTGTTGGGGATGGCTATGCGGTGTACACGGGGAAACGTGTTGATGAGTCCTGCACCGTAGAGGTCGCCGAGTATTTCCAGAAAGGCCGAACCCAGTCCGCAGTTCTTCTGGTGCTCCTCGACGATGATGACATTCGGGTGGCGTTCAACCAGTGCTGTGATTTGTCCGCTTCGCAAGGGATTGAGAAACGGAGCACTGTAGATGGCCGTGTCAACACGAAGTTCTTTGACCTGGTTGACAACATCATAGAGTATCGAACCTGTTGTAATGACGATGTTTTTGGACGAAGACTCCTGCAGGCAGTGCAGCTTGTAGGGCTCCAAAGGCTCGGCTGTGTCGGGAAACACCTGCTTTTCACCTGCTTTTCCAAGGCGGATGTACATGCTTCCTTCATAGCCTGCGGCGAATGTTGCGATGCTGCGTGCCTCACCGGGGTCGGAAGGCGAGACAACCGTCATGTTGGGCAAGGTGCGCATGATGCCAATTTCCTCTGTGGCGTGATGCGACATGCCCAGACTACCGTAGGCATAGCCGGCACCCACAGCCACGATTTTCACGTTGGCATTATAATAGGTAATGTCGTTGCGTATCTGCTCTAAGCAACGCAGGGTGGGGAAGTTGGCTATGGAATAGATAAACACGTTGTAGCCTTCGCGGGCCAGTCCGGCTGCCATGCCGGTCATTTGTTGCTCGGCAATCCCTGCGTTAAGGAAACGTTCGGGATAAAGGTTGCGGAAAGGTTCCACCACATTATAGCCTAAGTCGCCTACGATGAGGAAGATGCGTTCGTCTTTTCCGGCTTCCTCTATCAGTTGTTGTATGAATGCTGTTCTCATTGTCCTATTTCCTCCATTGCTGTTTTCAGCTGTTCGTCGTTGGGAGACTTGTAGTGCCAAGCCAGATTGTTCTCCATATACGATACGCCTTTACCCTTAATGGTGTTGGCGATGATTACGGTTGGCTGCCCGGGCTCGGCTTCGAATTGGCGGAAAGCCGTGAGCAGTTCTGTATGATTGTGCCCATCGATGTTGATGACGCGGCAGTTGAAAGCTTTCAACTTGTCGGCCAGCGGCTCCAGGGTCATGACTTCTTCGGTTGTGCCGAGGCTCTGTATCTTGTTATAGTCGATGATGGTGCAGAGATTGTTCAGGTGATGGTGGCCTGCAAACATCAGAGCCTCCCAGTTGGATCCCTCGTCCATTTCGCCGTCGCCTACTACAACGAAGCTCCTGAAGTCCTTGTGCTTGCGCTTGGCTGCCAATGCTATGCCCACGGCAAACGGGAGTCCGTGGCCTAAGCTGCCGGCCGAAAACTCCACTCCGGGAACATGGTGGGAGATGTGACAAAGCAGCTTGCTGCCGTTTTTTCCGTAGGTGGTCAGCTGCTCTGTGGGGAAAAAGCCCTTCAGGGCCAGTGCCGCGTAGAGCGAAACGCAGGCATGCCCTTTCGACAATATGAAGCGGTCGCGTCCGTCCCATGCGGGATTTTGGGGGTCATACTTCAGTATGTCGGTATAGAGTACGGCCAGAATGTCGGCCATTGACAGGGCTCCGCCGATGTGGGAAGCGTTGGCATCGTGCACCATTTGGACGGATGTCTTTCTGATTTGTCGGGCAAATGTGATACTATCCATTATATATTGTTGTTTTGTCGGGTGATGGCCTGCCGATGCTCACGTATGACATTGGCCAGGCCTTCCTCAAGAGATGTATGTTCGAATGCGCCAAACGCGTTGACAAACTTGTGACAGTTGCCGAGTATCACCATGGATTGGTTCTCGCGATATGGCAGTGTGGCGCGAAAGCTGATAGAGGCCTTTGTCAGCTTCTTGATGAGGCTGAACAGGTCTTTCAGCGCAATGGGATGTGACGACGAGAGGTTGTAGATGCCGCTTTTCCCTGTTTGTCCTATGCAGGCGGCTATGGCTTCGGCAAAGTCGTTGCAGTAGAGGTAGGAGTATATCTGTTCGCCGGGGGTGGTTTCCATGACACTTTCACCGCTTAGGCACTTGTCGATGACTGAAGGTATGAGCCAACAGCTTTGCTGTCCTTCGCCATAGATGCTGAAGATGCGTATCCATTGCCACTCGGCCTTGATGGCCGTGGCATATTCCTCCAGCATGTTGCAGCAGGCAACTTTTGCCTTGGCATATTCCGACAGGGGACATGCCGGTTGCTGCTCGTCGATTTCGCGGTCTATGCGTCCGTATTCGTCCTGGCTGCCCAGCATGATGATTTGCCGGTAGGGGTAGAGTTTCATGATGCGCTGCGTCAGGTCGATGTTGGCCTGCTGCACTGTTGCATCGTTTCTTCCTTGGGCCGACACGCCTCCCCATGCGGCATGGATGAGCACTTCGGGCTGCAAAAAGCCTAAGCGATCACGGGCCTCGTCTTCTGTGACCCAAGTGATGCGGCTGTTTTCTGTGCCGCTAAACGGATTGACGGATGCCGGCCTGTGCAGGCAGACTACGTCGTGTCCTTTGGCCAAACATGTGCGGGCGATGTGATAACCGAGGAATCCCGTTGCTCCTGTAATGAATACTCTCATGCTTCGAATTGTATAATTTGTTCCTTGCAAAGCGCGTAGACATCTTCATCCCTGTAGCGTTTGTACCAGTCGGCTGTCAGGCGCAGACACTCGTCGAGATTCAACTTGGGCTGCCAGTCGAGGCGGAAACGGGCCTTGCTGATGTCGAGCAGCAGCAGCTTTGCCTCGTGGAGAGCTTCGGGGTCAGAGGCATCGTGCAAGGTGCCCTTCCCGTAATGACGTGTAAGTCCTGTGGCTATGGTCCATACATCGGCTATGCTTTCGGCGTTGGGGCCGAAGTTCCATGCTTCGCAATAGTGAGTGGGCTCCTCCCACATCTTCATGGCCAACAGCAGATAGCCGCCGATGGGTTCCAGCACATGCTGCCACGGGCGGATGGAATGTGGCGAACGTATGTCGATGGTCTTTCCTGCTTCGATGGCACGTATGCAGTCGGGTATGATGCGGTCTTTGGCCCAGTCGCCGCCACCTATCACATTGCCGGCACGTGCACTTGCGATGCTTTTGCCATGGACAGCATACTGCTCAGGGTTGAAAAAGCTGCGTCGCCATGCACTGATAGCAATCTCTGCAGCTCCTTTGCTTGCAGAGTAGGGGTCGTAACCTCCCATGGCTTCGTTTTCGCGATAGCCCCATATCTGCTCTTTGTTCTCATAGCATTTGTCTGTGGTTATCATGACTGCGACACGCGTCTCGGCTTGTTGGCGCATGGCTTCCATTACATTGATGGTGCCCATCACGTTGGTCATGAACGTTTCTGTGGGCTGTTCGTAGCTCAGACGCACCAAAGGCTGGGCCGCAAGATGGAAAACGATGTCGGGCTTCCATTCATTGAAAACCGACTTGACCCTGGTTTCATCGCAGATGTCGCCGCGCAGGTCAGCTTCTATTTTGCCACCGATGCCACTCAGCAGATAGTTGTCGCGTGGTGTCTTGGGGTCGAGCGAAAGGCCGATTACCTTGGCCCCCATCTCGTGGAGCCAGATGGACATCCATGAACCTTTGAAGCCTGTGTGTCCTGTTACCAGTATGCGCTTGTCCTTGTAAAATGCTCTCAATTCGTTGTACATGGTCATCTTCTTGTAGAGTGCGTGTGTTACCATATTTTCCACGGTGCTTTCCCAGTTTCCCACATGGCATTCAGCTCTTTGTTGTCGCGCAACATGTCCATGGGCTTCCAGAAGCCGTGGTGCTTGTAGGCTTTCATCTTTCCGTCGCGGGCCAGGTTTTCCAACGGCGTTTTCTCAAAGGCTATGGTGTCATCGTTGGCCGGGATATAGTCGAACACTTCGGGCTCGCAGACAAAGTAGCCTATGTTAATCCAATTGCCGTCACCGTCGGGCTTCTCGCGAAACGAACGCACTGTATTGTCGGCTGCGTCAATGTCAACGGCTCCGAATTTGCCTTCGGGCTTGTAGACACTCATGGAAATGGCCGCACCACTCTTACGGTGCTCCTCGATGGTTCTTGCAATGTCGATGTCGGCAACGCCGTCTCCGTAGGTCAGCAGAAAAGGCTCTTTGCCCACATAAGGCTCTATGCGCTTTATGCGTCCTCCGGTCATGGTGTTCAGCCCGGTGTCTACCAATGTAACACGCCAGTGCTCGGCGTGGGTGGAGTGTATCTCTACGGAATTAGCTGCAAGGTCAATGGTCATGTCGCTGTTGTGAAGGTAGTAGTTGGCAAAGTATTCTTTGATGACATACTGCTTGTAGCCGCAACATACTATGAAGTCGTTGATGCCGTAACTGCTATAGGTCTTCATGATGTGCCATAGGATGGGCTTTCCTCCTATTTCCACCATGGGCTTTGGTATGAGCGATGTGGCTTCGCTGAGGCGCGAACCGAATCCTCCTGCTAATATGACTGCTTTCATTGTTTTTTGTGTTCTTGTGCATTCCACACGGACTGCTTTCTTTTTATAACGCAAGAACAGGACTTCTATTGTCCTTATTCCTGTTTGTTTGCAAAGATAACATTTCTCTTTTAATTTTCATTAGATGCCTTGCGCGTAAAAAGGGCTTGGCAGGATAAAAAAAGCATAGGGAGACTTTTTGAAAGGGTGTGCGGCAATTTGGAAGACGCAGGGAGGCATTTTGTTTTTTACGGTATTCGGTGTTACGGCTTGAGCTTTTGTCGGTTCAACAGAGAGAACATAATGGAGGCAGTGCGGTCAGATGAACCGTCGGGACCTAATTTTTCGGCCATCTCCCTGTAGCCTTCGAGCATGGCTGCGCGCGCATGTCCGCCTTTTATTATGCTGGCGAGATGAGAGCGCAGTTGTTTTATGTTCATTTGGTCGGCAATGAGTTCGGGCACAACCTCGCGCCCCACAATGAGGTTGACCAATGATATGTAGGGGACATGAAGCAGATGTTTTTTCAGGAAACGCACAAGAAAGCCCAACGGTGCGTAGTAGCACACTGTTTGCGGTGTGCCGATGAGGGCTGTCTCGAGGGTTGCCGTGCCTGATGTGACAAGGGCAGCCTCGGCATGGACAAGGAGTGGATAGGTGGCTTCTTCGATGAGGTGGAACGCAGCATCGGTTTGCAACATGGGGCAATGCAGCTCGTAGTAGGAGCGCGGCAGGTCGGTTACACCCGCGATGACTATTTGGTAGCCTTTACGGGCAAAGGGAACAGCGGCTTTGCCCATGCGCCGCAGATTGTCTTTGACCTCTTGTCGGCGGCTTCCCGGCAGGAGGGCAATGATCGGTTGCCGGGGAGACAGGCCGTAACGGGCGGCAAAATCGGCTGACGATTCGTGATAATTGTGCTTGAAATGTGTGATTTCGTCGACTGAAGGGTTGCCTACGTAATGGATGGGGTAGTGGTGCTTTTCCTCGAAGAATGGAACTTCGAAGGGCAGAATGGAAAACAGCTCGTCAACGTTTTCACGTATCTGCTTGATGCGGTGTTCTTTCCATGCCCATATCTTAGGGGAAATGTAGTAGTAGACAGGTATCTCTGTATGCCTTTTTACGAACTTCGCGATAGAGAGATTGAATCCCGGATAGTCAACGAGTATGACTACATCGGGTTTCCAATGCAGGATGGACTGCTTGCAAGTCTTCATGGCACGCAGTATGACCCGTGCATGCAGCAATACAGGGATGAAGCCCATGTAGGCAATTTCCCGGTAGTGGCACAGGCGTATGCCGCCTGCGTCACTCATCCTGTCGCCGCCGAAGAATCGGAATTCTGCATTGTTGTCAATGCTGCGTAAGGCTTGCATGAGTTGCGATGCATGCAGGTCGCCACTGGCTTCTCCGGCAATGAGAAAGTATTTCATAAGTCCCAGTTGCCTAACATGTCTTTCAATTCAAAATCGGTGGCATCGACTTTGATGGGCGTAATGGCGATGAAGTCGCGCTCAAGTGCCCAACTGTCTGTGTCGCTCTCGTCAGGTTCATCGTTGATGCATTCACCTCCGAGCCAATAGTAATGCTCTCCATGAGGATGGTTGCAAAGGGTATATTCGTCAATCCAGCTTGAATAGGCCATGCGGCAGATGCGTGTTCCGGCAAAAGCTTGGGCAGAAGGAAAGTTGACATTCAGGCACGAGCCGAACGGAAGTCCTTTTTCGAGTACCAGACTTGTGAGGCGCCGGATGTAGGAAGTCAGGGGCGCGAAATCGGCATCGGCACTTTGGTTGTCAAGAGAATAGGCTATAGAGGGTATGCCGTGCAGTGTGCCTTCAATGGCAATGCCTACGGTGCCTGAATAGTGAATGTTGATGGTTGCATTGTTCCCATGGTTGATACCGCCGACAATGAGGTCGGGCTGGCGTCCTAACATTTGGTCGAGAGCCAGTTTGACGCAGTCGGCGGGAGTTCCGGTGCAGGAATACATGGTCAGTCCGTCTTCAGATTTGACAAGGGTCTGTTTGATGGGATATTCAGAAGTGATGCTGCACGACGCGCCCGAACGGGCTCTGTCGGGGGCAACGACAAATAGGTTGCCAAGCGGACTCAACATGACGACAAGCGCATGCAGTCCTTTGGCATTGATGCCGTCATCGTTTGAAATCAAAATCAGTGGCTTCATGAAAGATGCCTTTTTTAATGATGGGTGAATTTGTATGTGGTTCTGCCTGATGACATCCTATTTGTTCCATCGGTTGGGCATGCCGTCGTGTCCGCACATCCGCTTGACGGGTTGGTCGTAGGGCTTGAGCTTGCCGTTGTGGATGTCATAGAGGCGTGTGGCAGTCAGTGTCATAGCCTCCACCTGTTCTTTATAGGGGCGGTCGGTGACGTCGACAAGCCCGCAATTATAGTTCTCGCCGTCGAAACGTCCGGTAAGGTCTTGGTCGGACCATTGGAAGTAGGCTGTTCCTACCAGTGACGGGTGAGCATAAGCCTGTTCCACATAATAGCGGTAAGCATTGCCGCGATCTTTTTGGGAGTCGGTTTGCCAAAGCGACTGTGCGTAGCCGCGGTCGACTGTTCCAAAATGGAATTCACCGATAATGATGGGAAGTCCGGTCAGTTGCTTGATGCGGTCGAGCCCTTCCTTGCGCGGTGCGCGGTCGTAGCAATTGAAGCTGTACAGGTCGAAGGCCTTTCCGCAAAGTTGCAGCATTCTGTCGCTCAAGCCATAGGGGTCGCCAAAGCGCATGCCCAGATTCAGATGGTTGGGGTCATGGCGTTTCAATGCTTTGTCGGCTTCAAGCAGGAAAGTCTCGAACGTTTTGAAAACAAAATCGCTGCGCGATTGTTTTGTGTCGCCGTGTTCTGCCAGGAACTTCTTGAGTGCCGTCTTGATTGGAGTGTCTTTTCCGTCAAGAATAGATTGTGTAAGCTGCCCTTCGCGGCCCAACCATGCAGGCTCGTTTCCTAAAAAATATCCGATGAGCCATGGATTGTCCTTTAGGGAAGCGGTTTGCTTTTGCATGGCCTTGTCTAAATCTGTGAGGAACGAAGGATTGTAGACATCGGCAAGCCCCATTAAGGAGTGCGAAAGCCCTATACCGTATAATTGGCGCAAAAAGGCCTTATGACCGGCTTCTTGGATTCTTCCATCAGACCAGTTGGCAATGGTATTGATTCCCCATTTGTCCATCCGCTTGAAAATCATATCCATGGATTTCTGTTGCCAGTCGTCTCCGTAGCGGCGGTAAAGATTCCAAAGTCCGAAAGAAAGGCTCACACTCCCGTCGTTGCGGTTGGCTTGTCCCATTTTACGCATAATGTCTATAGGAGGAAGGCTCTGAAACATGCCGCCACGCTTGTTGACATCACGGATAGTGCCACCGTTGCCGGGGTGTACGCAATCGACTCCTACCGATAAGAATAGGTAGCCATCTGGGTCAACAAGCCACCAACGGTCTTTTATCTTCTGTGTCCGGAAAAAGCCGGTGGCTTTCACTTTCTTTTGTTTATAGCCTCCGTATTGCGAATAGTTGAAAGCAGATGTTGTTACCTGTTCGTTGCTTTCCTTATTCCAAGCTTGCTGCAATTCTTCCAGAGAGTGTGCTTTGTCGGGATAGTCTATCAGGTTGCTTTGCCCGAATTGGTCGACGGCAGGGCGGCTTTCCATATACAAGTCTCCGGGATCTTCACGGCTTAGGTATACATCGCGAACCTCCAGAAAAGGATTTCCTATGGGGTTGCGCATGCGGAAGCCTATGGAGTCGACACCATGTAGCGGACAACGATGCCCCCCGAGATTGATCCAACCTGTATAGCGAGGCTGATTGTAGGTGGATGCAAGGTCTACGGCAGAACCAGGCTGTTGAGTGAAAAAGCGGAGAGGAATGGCAAAACGGTTCCAGGCATTGGGCACGTAACTCATGATGCGGAGTTCGTTGTATCCTCCATCTGTAGTGAAACCAACGTGGAATCGCTGGGATGTGGAAATGCGGTATTCTATGACTACATAGCCAAAGCTGTCCCAATTAGAGGGCAAATTGGGGTTGATGTCTTTCAATGCGATCTTTTTTCCAGTGATTACTTCATTGGGATTGAAAACGACGCGATGAATTTTTTCTGCTTGCAAAGACAAAGAAAGCAGGAAGCCCGAAAGGAGAACGGTATACTTTTTCATTTGTGGGATTTATTGTAACGGCAAAAATACGAAATCTATGGAAACAAGGCAGTTTTGAAGAGATTTTTTTTACTTTTGCAGTACATACACTATTAAAAGTTTCAAGTATGACATTTATGATACCTGCTTATAGAAAATACATGGCATTTGCTGTGGCTTTGACAATGTCTTTGCCTGCATCTTTTGCCCAATTGAAAGTTTCCGGTTTAAAAGTCGAGCACATGGCAGCTCCTACAACCGTTGATGTGGAGCAACCTCGCCTTTCATGGATAAATGAAACCCTGAACAAGCGGCTTCGCGGCTGCAGGCAAACAGCCTATCAAATAGGTGTTGCTTCGAGTTTGAAGAATCTGAAGGCAGGACGCTATGATGTTTGGGATTCTGGCAAGCGATGGTCATCAGAATCAAATTTGATAGCGTATGGCGGAAAGACTTTAAAATCCGGTGCCGACTACTATTGGAGGGTACGCACATGGGATCAGGCAGGAAAGGTATCGGCCTGGAGTGCACCGTCTAAATGGGGCATGGGACTGTTGTCACGTTCAGACTGGAAAGGCCGTTGGATAAGTTCGGAGCAAAATAATGGCGGAGCTCCGCTATTGCGTAAGGGTTTTAAGATAGGAGGTAAAGTGAAGCAGGCAAAGGTCTTCATCTGCGGATTGGGCTTTTTTGAGCTTTATCTGAATGGCAAACGCGTCGGTGACGATTATTTGGTGCCTAATTTGAGCAATTATACCAAGCGCAAGCATTTGTCAGACCCATCGGTTGCGCTCAAATTAGCGGATAACTTTCGAGCATATAGAGTGCTGTACATGTCTTACGATGTGACATCTCAATTGCAAAACGGAGAAAATGCCCTGGGTGTTATACTGGGAAACGGTTTCTATAATCCCGATAAGGCCATAGCCGGTTATTACGGACATCCTTGTTTGCTGTTGCAAATGGAGATAACCTATGAAAATGGAAGCAAGCAGTTAGTCGTAAGTGATGAAAGCTGGCTTACAAAGCCTTCAGCCATCAAGTATAATGGCATTTATCAGGGAGAAATATACGATGCAAGCTCGGAAACGAGTGGATGGGCATCTGCTTCGTGCAATGAAGAGGGATGGAAATCCGTTCAAACTGTTGACGGACCAATCGGAGTGCTTACAGCACAAACGTCTCCCAGCGATAAGATTACCGAAGTCCTTTCTCCTGTCAAATTGAAAAAGCTCGACGATGGGAAGTATGAAGTAGATTTTGGAAAGGAGATTGCCGGATGGATACGTTTCAAGAACATTCAAGGCCAGCGTGGAGACACGTTGCGCGTAAATTACGTTTGTGAGTCGCCGCAAGGAACGCAGCAATACATATATAAAGGAAACGCAGAAGAAAGCTATGCACCTCGTTTCACCTGGTTTGTTTTTAGCAAAGCTGTCATTTCCGGTGTAAAAAATCTGACAGAAGCTCAATTGCAGGCTGAGGCCGTAAATACAGATGTGAAACTTTCTGCAGAGTTTAGAACGTCTAATCCTCTGTTTAATAAAATCAACGAAATATGGCGCCGTTCTCAAATAGATAATATGCATGGATGCATTGCCAGTGATTGCCCGCATCGTGAACGATTGCCCTATACAGGCGATGGTCAGGCAGCTTGTGCAACAGTGATGTGCAATTTTGATGCTGCGGCATTTTATCAAAAATGGATTCGTGACATGCGTGATACGCAAGACAAAGATACGGGTTACGAACCAAACAGTGCCCCTTGGCAGCCCGGCTGTGGTGGCGGGGTGGCTTGGGGTGCAGCCATGAACCTGATGCCATGGGAATATTATGTGCAGTATGGCGACAGAAAAATGTTGGAAGATTGCTATTATGCCATGAAAGAGCAGATACGTTGGATGCTTACATGGCTTCAGCCGGACGGGACGATGTTTCAAAAGAGAACCAATGTGGATTCGTCAGAACCGAACTATTGGTTTAATTTGGGAGACTGGTGCCCTCCATATGGATTGCCCAAAGACGATCTTGTTCATACGTTCTATTTGTGGCAGTGTGCCGATTTTACTGCTCGTGCGGCACAAGTGCTCCGTCATTCCGTAGAAGAAACAGAATACAGGGCTTTGGCCGACAGGACGAAAAAAGCCTTTAATGACAAATACTATGACGCGTCAGCCAAGACTTATGGAGATTTTGGCAGTAATATCTATGCGCTCGTAATGGGAGTCCCGGCAGATCGTAAGACTGATGTTGTGAACAGCCTGAAGAAAGAAATCGTTGAAACTCATGGAGGACATATAAATACAGGCTTCTTGGCAACAAAATACTTCTTTGAGACTTTGACAAAGAATGGATTGGATGAAGTTGCATACAATGCAATGAATAAAAAAGATTTCCCCAGTTTCGGCCACTGGATAGAACAAGGAGCAACAACGACATGGGAACAGTTTGACGGCCAAAATTCACGAAACCATCCCATGTTCGGAAGTGGCTTGACCTGGTTCTATCGCTGTTTGGCAGGCATCAATGCTGATGAAAAAGAACCCGGATTCCGCCATATCGTAGTTCATCCGACATTCTCACAACAACTCGACAGCGTGTATTATGCGTATGAGACTCCTTATGGAAAAGTTGTCTCGGATATATCTTGCACACAAAACGCAAAAAGAATACGTCTGACCATACCGGTCGGTAGCTATGCCACTTTGTATTTGCCGGTATCAGATTCTGATGTAATTACAGAATCAGGAAAGGCTCTGCGACGAGTTAAGGGTGTGAATGTCTTGAAAAGCGGCGAACAAACAGTTTTGAAATTATTGCAAGGGACATACGATTTCGTGTTTTGATGTGGTTTTTGAGCAAAAAAGCCCAATGGCAACAGTATAAGTGCAATTTATTCGTTCTATGATTTGCAAGTCCGAAAAAATGTACTACCTTTGCTATCAAAGATTAGAAAACAATGAATTTGCCAAGAAATATAGTAATAGCAGGTATCGCTTTTTTTGCTGTGTTTATGCCCGTTCAGGCAGAGACTCCGGCAGAAAATGATGCTGTGGCAGTCCAAGTTGAGGCACAAGACGTGAAGATTTATACCAAAGGTGCCCGAGTTCGAGTGGTTGGCGCAGCAAAGCAGCACATGTTGGTTTATAGTTTGGCGGGTGGAAATCCGGTTTTGTCTTTGCGCGTAGACAGTGAAGACAAGTCTTTCTTGCTGAATCTGCAGAAAGGCATATATATAGTAAAGGTCGGTAAGGCCGTTCGCAAAATTACGCTATAAATAAGGGCTTATGCTCGCTGATTAGTATGGGAAGACTTTTCGGAGTACTTTTCATGATGTTTTTGCTCGTCAGCAGTTGTTCAGACGATAAGCACGCATATCCTTTTAAGCACCTTTCATATGAGGACTTGCGTCCGTTGAAAAAATCCGATTATATCGTTAGCAAGCAAAAATTGGATTTTTATATTGATTCTTTCCGCCTGAGTGAAAGAGACACGAACTATGTAGACATTGTGACAAACCGGTATTATGCCGAACGCCGGCCATATTTGTGGATAAGTCGTTGGGGTATAAGTAAGCAAGCTGATACACTATTGCAAAAATTTGCAGAAGCAAGGAAGGCCGGCCTGCCTGAGCAACGTTTCTTTTTTTATAGACTAAGTGAAAACCTTCATCGTATGAAAGAGCGCGATTTCGACAACAGGCATACTGTAAGCCGCACTTTGGCCGCTCTGGAATACTATTTAACCAAGAGCTATCTACGTTATTGCAGCGGTCAGCGTTTTGGCTTCGTCAATCCCAACAAACTCTTTAACCATCTTGAACAGATAGGCGACGATACTCTCCGAATACGTTACAGAACATTGTTCGGAATGCCCATTGATGCAGTAGATAAGAAATTCCTTTCTCAGGCATTCAAATCCATAAGAGACGGATGCGTAAATCAGTTTCTCAATGACGTCCGGCCTAAAAATACTCTTTACGAGTCCTTTTATGAGGAGTTGCAACATCGTAATTTGACCAATTCGCAGCGCCGTATTTTAAGCATTAACCTGGAAAGAAGCCGTTGGCGCATGAAACTTGCTCAGGAAGGACGTTTTGTCTGGGTAAATTTGCCGGCGCAGCAATTGCAGGCGTTTGAAAAGAATCAACAAAAGCTTAGCATGAAAATTTGTTTGGGCAGTCTGAAGAATAAGACACCAATATTGTCCGGTACTATCAAATATATGGATTTGAATCCATATTGGATAGTGCCTAAAAGCATCGTTCGTAAAGATATTATAGCCCATATTGGTGACACTGCATATTTTGCGCGCAAGCATTTTAAGATACTGTCACGAAAAACGGGTTCCGTCATATCTCCTCTTGAGGTGACAGAAGAAATGTTATTGGGCGATGACTATATAGTAAGACAGGAAAATGGAGATATTAATTCCTTGGGGAAAATAATTTTTCGTTTTCCTAATCCATACTCGATTTATTTACATGACTCCAATAATAAGGAAGCTTTTAATCGTTCTCTGCGTACAGTCAGCCATGGCTGTATTCGTTTAGAGCATCCCTATGAACTGGCAGAGTTTTTACTCAACAACGGCAAAGAGAAAGAGACTGAATATATAAGGTCTGCTCTCGAAGATACAAGCATTGATGAGAACGAAAAAGAAGGAACGAAACGAAAAGTGCAGCGACGCTATCTTGTTGACCCTGCCGTTCCCCTTTTTATAGTTTATTATACAGCTTTTCCCTGCGCAACAAATGGCAGGATGCAGTACTATCCGGATATTTACGATTATGATGACCTTATATGGCACCATCTTAATGTAAAATGAATTCAGATGAAGAAAGACGATTCAGACAGTCAACTTGTAAAGCTATTGCTTCAGCCATCCACAAGGCGCAGTGCCTTCGAAAAGGTTGTGAAGACATATTCTGCCCGTTTGTATTGGCAGATACGCCACATGGTTTTGACGCATGATGACACCAATGATGTCCTCCAGAATACATTTTTGAAAGCATGGAGCAACTTGGATGCTTTTCGGGCAGAAGCAAAGCTGTCAACCTGGCTATATCGCATAGCCATCAACGAAAGTCTTACTTTTTTGCAGAAAAAACGGGACATGACAGATCTCGAATCGGTGTCGGGAACCATTGCAATGCTGACAAGCGACCCCTATTTCGATGGTGACGAAACCGACCTGCAATTGCAAGAAGCTGTCGGATCCTTGCCCGAAAAACAGCGATTGGTATTTAACATGAAATACTTCCAAGAAATGAAATATGAGGAAATCAGTGAAATCCTCAATACCAGTGTGGGAGCCTTGAAGGCATCTTACCATATTGCAGTTGAAAAAATAAAAAAATATTTCGATGAGCATGACTAAACCATCAGGTCTTTTGTTCGTCAAACAAACGAGGAGACATAGATATGAAGCAGATTGATTTAGATTACTACAAAGAACATGCGAAAACGTCATTCAAGACCCCCGATGTATATTTCGAGGATTTTGCCGTGAATATGATGAAGCAAATACCCGATGTTGCTCATGCCAAGGTAGCAGTTGCATTGTCGCCCGGTACATCCGATGGCAAAACGAATCTTTTTGTGCGTATAAAGCCTTATCTGTACTTGGCAGCCATGATTAGTGGATTGGCTTTCGGTATAAAAGTGTATAGAATCCAACAGCAATATTACACGCAATCGCCCGAAAAAAGCCCTGTGACAATGACAAACGAACAGGCCGAGCAATATGTCGATAACGTGTGCGATTTTGCGATGATTAATAGTAATGATATTTATGCTTGTGTGACAGACAATTATCAACCGTAAGAATCCATCATGAAAAAACTTGTAGTCATAACCATATTACTTTTTTTAGTGCAACAGTCATTGCCGGCCTGCTGCAAAATTGAAAGCTGCAAGAGAGATAGCGTAGATAATCCATGGAAACATTTCAGCCATCGTCCTAAAGCCAATAAAGCACGACCTGCGTTTTCTCCATGGGAATACATGAAAAAAGAAGAGCAGTATATAACCGCAAAGGCCGGTCTTACTCTGATTGAAGCAGAGTCTGTATTTCCTTTGCTACATCAAATGAAAGAACGCCAACGTGAAATAGACGGCAAGATTTTTCGTTTGTTCAATCAAGCCAATTTCATGGCATTGTCAGAGGCCGAGAGCAAATCGATAATTGAGGACATAGAGCGGTTGAATAAAGAAAAACAAACGATAGAAACCACCTATAACCACAAGATGTTGTCAATTCTTTCAGCTAAAAAGTTCTTAAAATTCAAACAGGCGGAAATGAACTTTGGGCGATTTATGCTTCATAAAATGTTTATGGACAAGAACAAAAATTGCCGTCAAGCTCCTGCTCCTAAACAAGGGAGAAAGAAGTAAAGCCTTTTACTATTAACGTAAGTTTGACAAAATATGATCATCTGTAATTTTGGCGATTGACGAAAACTATTGCACCTTTATAGTAGTGAAATTCAAAGAAAGGGAACAATAATCGCTATGATCACCGAGAGCAAAG
>DJPH01000032.1:0-37540 GCA_002439755.1 Prevotellaceae bacterium UBA6417
TACCAACTGAGCTATTTCCGCATGGGCATTTCGCTAAATGCGTTGCAAAGGTAGTACTATTTTTATTTGCGGCAAAGAAAATGCTGACTTTTTTTTAACTATTGTCGTGGCGGAGCCTGAAAGATGCTGACGGCGGATGTCAGAACAGGTCGAATTTCAAGCCGAAGGCCAGGCTCAGTATGTCGCTCATTGTGAGGAAGCGGTTGGTGCAGTAGCTGATGAGGTAGAGTTCGCTGGTGCTTAGTTCGTAATAGAGGGTGATGCTGTTGGAGCGTCTCCGTTTTTCGTCGGGTATGGGAATGCGTAACCGTTGCCCCACAAACAGGTTGGCTCTGACTTTGGTCGAGAAGCCGTAATAGTGTTTTGGGTATTTTGAGGGCTGGTTGCCCCAGAATTCTTCGCCGAAGATGGTGCTCAGGAAGATGCCGCATGCGAGGGGCTCGATGTCGAAATGTTCGTTGATGTTGATTCTGAAGGGTATATAGCTTTGCTTCAATGCGCCGGTGAGCCGTGACCGGCGTGTATTGTATCGGGGCAGGTATCCTATAAACAGGTCGCTTTCCCATGTGTGGTGGTTGTGTCCGTAGTGCCATCCTGCCGAGGCCGATATGAGTCCTATGCTTCCGGCATATTGCAGTTTGGTTTGGTTGGGGATGAGCTTGTGCCAGAAGCTCTTGTATCTTTCTGTGGAGCGTTCATACCGGCTTGAGGCCGGCAGGCTTTCTGTCTGTGCCTTTGCTGCGGCGGCCATGAGGCACAGGGCCACGAGGAGGCATCTACAGACGGATGGTTTCATACTGGTAGTCGTTGGGAGTGACGGTAAAGATGAGATAGGTCTTTTTTCCTGCGTTGCCACATTTGTAGTAGGGCGGACTGTCTTTGAAGAGGTGGTCCACGGAGGTGTGGTGGTCGTGTCCGCCGAGGCAGAACAGGAGGTGCGGATATTGCCTGAGCATGTAGTCAAAGTAGTCGGCCACGTTGTTGTTGAACTGTTCCGAAAAAGGCACGGCATGCATGGCTGCGATGGTGCAGCCGGTGTCGGGGCTTGTCTGGCCTATGTCCTTTTTTATATAGTCAAAGTCGGGGATGGCCTGCGAGTAGTCGTATTCGAATGCGTTGGTGTTGAGGCATACGAAATGCACAAACGAGGCGTTGAAGCTGAAGTTGTCGTCGCCGTATATCCTGTGATAGACGTCTTCGCCCGTGCCCAGGCAGTCGTGGTTGCCTATGATGCACACGAAAGGCCGGCTGAGACGCATCAGTATCTTGCGTTGCCACACAAATTCTTTGGTGAGCCCGAAGTCCGACTGGTCGCCAAGGTGAACGACAAAGTCAATGCTGTCGCGTGCATTGATGTCGTTTACTATCTTTTCGGTCTCGTCATACCATCGTTGGGTGTCCGAGATGACGGCAAAGCGTATCTTGGCCTTGCCCCTGCACTGCTGCTCTATTTGGGCTGTCATCCGTGCGGTCAGGCCGGTGTCTCCGTGCAGGCGTGTGTCGTAGGGGTGGTATTCTATCATGTCGCAGCTCCCGAGGAGGAGGGTGAGGATAAGGAGGAATGCGGTTGCCCAGTGTGGTTTCATCTTTGCCGGTGTATGTAGAGTGCAAAAGTAGTGCTTTTGTTTGTCAGGCCGGCAGCCCCGTTTCTCCGTTTTCGGGTGCCGAGGTCAAACGGAACAGTTTTGAGGCCATAAGACCCATTGCCGGCCGATGTGGGGCAGCAGTCTGCGGCATCCCGAGGGGCAGTCTTGCACATCACCGTGTGTTTCCTGTACATATCACTACCTGTTTCCTGTACACATCACAACGTGTTTCTTGTACATGTCACTATGTGTTTCCTGTACATGAAACAACCTGTTTCCCCTACATGAAACAATGTGTTTCCTGTACATGTCACTATGTGTTTCACCTACATGAAACACTTTCTTTCTATACAGATCTATTGTAGCCATATGGCAGATTGATTTGGCCGGACGGGCAGATTGCTGTATATTTGCAACTTACAAATATCTGAAAAGCCATTATGTCAGACATGTCAATCATTTATGCCCTACGTTGCCGTGCTGCCCTTCTCAGGCAGGCACTCCTCTTGTTGCTGCTTCTCTCTGTGCATACCACTGAAGCAATGGCCCGGGGCGTCACCCGTGAATGGGTGGAGCAGAACTATCGCAAACGTGAGGTGAAGATACCCATGCGCGATGGCATACATCTCTATACGGCCGTTTATGAGCCCGTGGGCCTTGCAGGCCGTCATCCCATCATTATGCTGCGCACCCCGTATGGCTGTGGTCCTTACGGCAAAGCCTTTAATGGCCAGCTGTGGAAAGGCATGGCCTCGTTTGCCGAAAAGGGATATATCATTGTTTATCAAGACGTGCGCGGACGCCGCATGAGTGAGGGTACGTTTGTCAATGTGCGGCCCGTAAGCTTTGCCAAAGGCTCTCCGGCCGACGATGCCAGTGATGCCTACGACACGGCCGAGTGGCTGCTTGGGCACACATCGAGCAACGGCAACATAGGGCTGACCGGCAGCTCCTATCCCGGCTACTATGCCCTGGTGTCGTCGCTCTGTAGGCATCCGGCCATCAAGGCCGTGTGTGCCCAGGCTCCCATAGGCGACTGGTTTATGGGCGATGACACGCATCACAACGGCGTTCTGATGCTTTCGGATGCCTTTCGTTTCTTATCGGGATTTGACCGTCCGCGCAAAGGCCCCTCAACTGCCGATGCTCCCTACAAGCCGTATTACAGCTGTGACGAGCGCACCTTCTTCCTTGAAAAGGGCACACTGGCAGATGTCAGGCAGGTGTTGGGCGATTCCATAGGCTTTTGGAACGACATGGCAGCCCATCCCCACTACGATGCGTGGTGGCAGATGCGCAACTACACACGCTGCCTTGACAGGGTAAAGGCTGCCGTAATGGTAGTGGGCGGACTCTTCGATGCCGAAGACCTTTACGGCACATGGAACGCATATCACGGGCTGAAGCCTCACATGAAAGACCGGCTCTTCCTGCTTGTGGGGCCCTGGAGCCACGGAGGATGGAATGCAGGCAAGGCCAATGCATTCGGAGGCATGCACTTTTCCGACGACGATCTGGGAGCAGTCTATCGCAACATGCAGCAGGCCTTCTTTGACCATTACCTGATGAACCGGGGCAACTTTGCAGCAACGGCCCCGCCTGTCAAGGTATTCTTTACGGGCGAAAACCAATGGCGCACCTTCAAACAATGGCCTTCCAAGGACGTGAAACGGCAGCCACTCTATCTCAGTGGGCAGGGAAAGCTCTCGTTTTCACGCCCAAACGAGAAAACATCAAGCTCAACCTATGTGTCTGATCCGCGCAACCCCGTGCCCTATACAGCCACCTCTTCGGTCAACCGCAAGGCCACCTACATGATAGAAGACCAAAGGTTCGTGGAAAAACGTGCCGATGTGCTCACCTTCCGCAGCGAAGTGCTCGGCAGCGACCTCACCATAGGAGGCGAAATCATGGCCGACCTGTGGGTGAGCCTCACCAGCACCGATGCCGACTTTGTGGTGAAACTGATAGATGAATTTCCCGACGATGGAAGCCCGACAGCAGGATATCAGATGCCTGTACGCTTCGACATCATGCGCGGGAGCTATAGGAAAAGCTTCGTCAGCCCCCAAGCATTCCAACCCCGAAAGCCCCAACGTGTAAGCTTCAGAATGCCTGATGCGGCACATACGTTCCGTAGGGGTCACCGCATCATAGTCCAGATACAGAGTAGCTGGTTCCCGCTGGCCGAAATGAACCCTCAGCAGCTTCTCAATGCATGGACCTGCCGGAAGGAAGACTTCATCCCTGCCACCATAACCCTCTATCACCAAAACAGGAAAGCCTCGCGCGTGGTGCTGCCCGTCATCAATAAATAATTAGTACCTTTGCCATAGAAATAAAGAAGATGCAATGAAAGAATTCGTATTGACCGAAGCCAAGACCGAAACAGCCCTGTTGGTGGCACTCATCACCCCGGAGCAGGACGAACGCAAGACACAAGAGTATCTTGACGAGCTCGAATTCCTGGCCGAAACAGCCGGAGTGAGCACGGTGAAACGCTTCACACAGCGGTGTGGTGGCCCCAACAGCACCACCTATGTGGGCAAAGGCAAGCTGGAAGAAATATGCAACTACATAAAGGATGAGGCCGAAGCCGAGAGAGAGATAGGCATGGCCATCTTCGATGACGAGCTCTCTGCCAAACAGCTGCGCAACATAGAAAAGGTGCTCAACGTAAAAGTGTTGGACCGCACATCACTCATCCTCGACATCTTTGCCATGCGTGCGCAGACTGCCAATGCCAAAACACAGGTAGAGCTGGCACAATACAGATACCTGCTGCCACGCCTGCAAAGGCTTTGGACCCACCTTGAACGCCAGGGAGGAGGCTCAGGCTCGGGAGGCGGAAAAGGCAGTGTGGGACTGCGCGGCCCCGGTGAAACCCAATTGGAAATGGACCGACGCATCATCCTGAACCGCATGTCGTTGCTGAAAAGACGACTCTCAGAGATAGACAGGCAAAAAACTACCCAACGTCAGAACCGTGGACGACTCATAAGAGTGGCGCTGGTGGGCTATACCAACGTGGGAAAATCCACACTGATGAACCTCCTGGCCAAGAGTGAAGTGTTTGCAGAAAACAAGCTCTTTGCCACACTCGATACAACTGTGCGCAAGGTAGTTATAGAGAACCTGCCCTTCCTGCTCAGTGACACCGTAGGCTTTATTCGCAAACTGCCGGTCGATCTCGTTGACTCCTTCAAGAGCACCCTGGACGAGGTGAGGGAAGCAGACCTGCTCATCCATGTCGTAGATATCTCGCATCCCGACTTCGAAGAACAACTGAACGTAACCAACAATACACTGGCCGAGATAGGCGCAGGCGGCAAACCTGAAATCATCGTCTTTAACAAAATAGATGCCTATACCTATATAAAGAAGGATGAATCCGACCTCACTCCCAAGCAACGTGAGAATTATTCGCTGGAAGAACTCCAGGCAACCTGGATGGCACATCACGATGAAGACTGCCTCTTTGTCTCGGCCAAAAAGCGGCAAGGCATTGAAGAGCTCCGCAAAAAGCTCTATCTCAAAGTGCGCGAACTGCATGTACAGAAATATCCCTATAACGACTTTCTGTATGACACCTATGACGACGGCAGCGGAGAATAGAAGCTAAATGCGTGTGTCTGCACCCCACAGTAACTTGTGACGCAGGGTTTCGAAGAAATGATTGTCGCGCCGCTTGACTACATTAATATAGTAGGGGGCACGTCGAATCATCAGCTCCACATCGTCGGTAAAGCTTTGGCTGCGGCCGTCAATCGAGGCAAGGAAATTGTGGTTGCGGCTCTGCACATGCAGACGGATGGTGATGTTGTCGTCCAGAATCACCGGCCTCACGGTCAGACTGTGTGGGGCTACGGGAGTGAGCACCAAAGAACGCGATGTGGGAGCCACTATAGGGCCGCCCACACTCAGCGAATAGCCCGTCGAACCTGTGGGGGTGCTCAGTATGAGACCATCGGCCTGGTAAGTGGTGAGATAGGAACCGTCGATGAGCGTGCGTATGCTTATCATCGAAGAATTGTCGTGCTTCAGAATGGCCACCTCGTTGAGTGCAAACGGAAATACCTCCATCGAATCATGGCTGTCGGTGACACGCAACACACTTCGGTGTTCAATAAAGTAGTCGCCATGCTTGAGGGATTCAATGCAGGTCTCAACATCCTTAGGCAGCACATCGGCTAAAAAACCCAGACGCCCTGTATTGATTCCAATGATGGGTATGCCTTTGCGCCCTACTGCGGCAGCCGTTTTGAGAAACGTACCATCGCCACCTATGCTGATGGCAAACGACGCATCGAAATCATCACCTTCAATGACCTCGTCCGGCTGAAAGTCTATTTTCAACGCAGAACGTATATATTGATAGAACTCGGCTTCCATGGAAATGACCGATGAAGTGCGCCGAAGCACATCGACGACATGGCCTATCGATGCCGACTTTGTGGCATGGAAGGTGTTTCCGAATATGGCAAATTTGGTTTTTCCCTTTTCCATCATCGTTTTTTCTGTGGCAAAGTAGCGACGCTCCTGAAGAATTTCGTACTTTTGCGGCAAACAAAGTTACGAATAAAAAGCCAAGTATCGTGCTTTTCGCTAAAGATTATGAGAAATGACAAGACTAAGCGTTAACATCAACAAAATCGCCACTTTGCGCAATGCACGCGGCGGAAACAACCCTGACGTCATACGTGTGGCACTCGATTGTGAGTCGTTTGGAGCCCAAGGTATTACAGTGCACCCGCGTCCCGATGAGCGACATATCAGATACAAGGATGTGACAGATCTCAAGCCGGTGCTCCGCACTGAGTTCAACATTGAGGGTTATCCGTCAGAGCGTTTCACCGAACTGGTGCTGTCGGTAAAGCCGACGCAGGTGACCCTTGTGCCCGATGCACCCGACCAGATCACCTCAAATGCGGGGTGGGACACCAAGACTCACGAGGAAATGCTGCGCGACATCGTGAAACGCTTCAAGGATGCCGGCATACGTACCTCCCTGTTTGTTGCCGCCGACAAGGAAATGGTGGACTATGCAGCCAAGACAGGGGCAGACAGGGTGGAGCTCTATACAGAGCCTTATGCCTCGATGTATGCATCCGACAGAGAGGCAGCCGTGGCTCCGTTTGTCGAGGCCGCCCGGGAAGCAAGGCGGCAGGGCTTGGGCCTGAATGCCGGACACGACCTGTCGTTGCAGAACCTTGCCTATTTCCATCAGTCTATTCCGTGGCTCGATGAAGTAAGCATCGGACATGCCTTAATCTGTGATGCGCTGTATCTGGGACTGGAAGAAACCATCAAGAAGTACCTGGCGTGTCTGTAAGCAATATAGACTACGTCATTGTGGTAGCCGGTGGGCAGGGCCGCAGAATGGGCACAGACGTGCCTAAGCAGTTCCTACCTTTAGGCAGCGGGGTGGTGCTGATGCAGACGCTTTGTCGGTTTCACGAGGCATTGCCCGGCATAGTTCCCATCGTAGTGCTCCCTGCCGACGGCATCGGCCAATGGAAGTTGCTGTGTGAAAAATATCGTTTTGCGTTGCCACATCAGATAGTGGCGGGAGGTGCAACCCGCTTTGAATCTGTCAGAAACGGGCTGGGCCTGATTCCCGGCTCCACAGGTGTGGTAGGCATCCATGACGGTGTGCGCCCGTTTGTCAGTGCAGAGGTCATCCGCCGTTGCTACGAGGCAGCCCGCGAAGGCAAAGCAGTGGTGCCGGCTCTGCAGTCAGTGGAGTCTGTGAGGTGGCGCATCGGAGATACAGACAAGACGGAGGCAGCCGACAGAAGCCGCTGCCTGCTGGTGCAGACACCGCAGACCTTTCCCATCGGGCTACTCAAGAAGGCCTATGCAATGCCTTATGATCCATCGTTCACGGATGACGCATCTGTGGTCGAAGCCTGCGGAGGAACCATCACGATTGTCGAAGGCAACAGGGAAAATATCAAGTTGACAACACCTTTCGACCTTCTCATTGCCAATGCCTTGTTGCAACATCCCCGTTAGCAGATAGAAAGCATGTACAACCTGCTCTCCCAAAACATACAATACCTGCGCGGGGTTGGTCCTGCCAGAGCCCATATACTGAATAACGAGCTCGACGTGTTCACGGTGGGCGATTTGTTGCATTGCTTTCCGCTGAGATACATAGACCGCTCAAAGATATATACCATCAGTGCCTTGTCTGAGGAGATGCAGTATGTGCAGTTGCGCGGACAAATCATAGATGTGAGCGAAGAGGGCAAGGGACGTACGCGACGCATCGAGGCTGTGTTTGCCGATGGCACGGGAACGGTGCGCCTGGTTTGGTTCAATGCCCTGAAGTTTGTTAAGCGAAGCCTTAAGTTACATACCACCTATCTGTTGCTGGGCAAGCCCACCTTGTTCAATGGTTCGTTCAACATGGCCCACCCGGAGCTCGAAGCAATCGACGAACAAAAGCCTCGGCCTGTCATGGGGCTGCGTCCCGTCTATCGCGTCACCGAGGCCATGAGGCGCGGGGGCATTACCTCGCATGTCATGGAAGAACTCATTGCAGGTGTATGGCAGCAACTTGGCAAGGGCGACATTCCCGAGACATTGCCCGATTATTTCCTGCATCGATATGGCCTTGCTCCGATTGAAGAAACGCTCAAGCAGATTCACCATCCCGATGATTTGCACAAACTGCCTCACTATGAAGAACGACTGAAGTTTGAAGAATTGTTTTACCTGCAGCTCAACATTGCCAGCTATGCAAGGAACAGAACCCGGAAATACCGCGGTCTTCCTTTTAAAGCCATTGGTCAGTATTTCCTGCGTTTCTATAATGAAAGACTGCCTTTCAGTCTCACCGAAGCCCAAAAGCGGGTGGTTCGCGAGATAAGACGTGACGTAGGAAGCGGCCGACAGATGAACAGATTGCTGCAAGGTGACGTGGGAAGCGGCAAGACCATCGTGGCAACCATGGCCATGCTCATGGCTGTCGACAACGGCTTTCAGGCCTGTCTGATGGCTCCTACCGAGATATTGGCAGGCCAGCATTGCGCTACGTTGCGTAGGATGCTGGCAGATATCGGCATCAGGGTGGAGCTGCTCACGTCGGCAGTCAAGGGCAAAAGGCGCGAAGACATCCTGAGAGGGGTTTCCGACGGCAGCGTACAGATACTGGTAGGCACTCATGCCGTGCTGGGCGATGTGGTCAGCTTCTGCAATCTGGGCCTGGCAGTTATCGACGAGCAGCACCGCTTCGGTGTGGTGCAGCGTTCGCGTTTGTGGTTGAAAAACAATGTTCCGCCGCATGTGCTTGTCATGACGGCAACACCCATACCGCGCACCCTTGCCATGACTGTGTATGGCGATTTGGATGTGTCGGTGATAGACGAACTGCCACCCGGGCGCAAACCCATCAAAACACTGCATTTTTATGATTCCAGCATCGACCGCCTGTTGGCTCTCATACGCAGCGAGGCAGGCAAGGGTCACCAGATATACTTTGTCTATCCCCTGATAAAGGAAAGCGAAAAGCTTGACCTCAAGAATCTTGAAAAGGGATATGAAAGGATATCCTCCCTGTTGCCCGAACTGAAGACCGGTATGCTTCATGGCAAGATGAAAAACGCAGACAAGGATGCAGTCATGCAGGCCTTCGTCAGCAAAGAGTTTCAGATCTTGGTGTCAACCACCGTGATAGAGGTTGGGGTCGATGTGCCTGCGGCCTCGGTCATGGTCATTGTCAATGCCGAACGTTTCGGTTTGGCCCAGCTGCATCAGCTGCGTGGAAGGGTAGGTAGGGGAGCCGAGCAGTCCTATTGTATACTTGTCACGGGCAGCCAGTTGTCGGAAAACACCCGCAGGCGTGTCGAAATCATGTGTGAAACCACCGATGGTTTCAGAATTGCCGAGGAGGATCTGAAGCTGCGAGGCCCCGGCGACCTGGAGGGAACGCAGCAGAGCGGCATATTGTTTGACCTGAAAATGGCCTGCATCACCAGAGATGCCGACCTGATGGAAAAGGCACGTGAGGCAGCACTCAGGCTGCTCGATGAAGACCCTGCTGCCAATCAGCCCCAAAATCAATTGATATGGCAGCAGTTACAACAGCTGCGAAAAGACAGTGTTGACTGGTCCTCCATATCATAAAACTAATAAAAATGCTGTTTTGCTTGCTTTAGTGAACAAAAATCCCTATATTTGCATTGTCAGAGAAGATAATGAGGAAAACAATCAAAGCAGCCATAGCCCTTGTCTTGACAGGGGCATCTTTCGTTAATGTCAGCGGGCAAGACCTGATGGCCCGGCAAGCCAATATGGACAGGCAACTAAAGGCCGTTGACTCCGTCAGTCTGCAACGTGTCATCCATAAAGAGATGTCGCAGATGGTATCCAACCTGTATCCAACATGGACCAACGATCATGTCGATGCCTATAAAGGCATACCCAAGCCTGCACACTTCAAGATTGACCTGCGCGACTTCACCATGCCTACCCCAAGCCGTACAATCACTTCAAACTATGGTTACCGGCGTCGTTTCCGCAGGGAGCACAAGGGGATAGACATAAAGCTCTATACCGGCGACACTGTGGTGGCAGCCTTCAGCGGCAAGGTGCGCATAGTGGACTATGACCGTGGAGGCTTCGGCAATTACATTGTGGTGCGTCATCCCAACGGACTTGAAACAGTCTACGGTCACCTCTCCAAGCATCTGGTGGAGCAAGACCAGTATGTCAAGTCGGGGCAGCCTATCGGCTTGGGTGGCAATACGGGGTTCTCGTTTGGCAGCCATCTGCATTTTGAAACCCGGCTGTTAGGGGAACCCATCGATCCTGCCTTGCTCTTCGATTTTGCACGTCAGGATGTTACGGGTGACTACTATATCTATCGCAACGAAAAGGCCCTGCTGGCATCCAACGACAACCAGTCGGCCCGGCTGGCCGACAACGGCAATGCAGGCAACAAAGCTGCCGACGACAACCAGTCGGCTCCTACCTATCATAAAGTGAAGCAGGGCGACACGCTTTATTCCATAGCCATGGCGTGCGGGCTCAGCGTAAAGGCTCTTTGCAGGCTCAACGGGCTTTCTGGACGTTCCAAGCTGCGAATAGGGCAGATACTAAAATGCAAATAATCAGATATCATAGACATTCTTAGTCTTTTCAAGATGCAACTTGTTGTGGCCGTCGGCTTACTTGTCTTTCAAGTCCGGCGGCCTTGTTGTTAATTTGTAAGGTGTTTGTTTTCAAACTATTGGGAGTTTAGTAAAAGGTCTGTACAGATCGGGCGTGCGATGTGTACAGATCGCAGGGTGCGATGCGTCAAGTTGTTGCCTGCGATGTGTACAGACCGTAGGGTGCGATGTGTACAGATCGCAGGGTGCAATGCGTCAAGTTGTTGCCTGCGATGTGTACAGACCGTAAGGTGCAGTCTGCCGGACCATGGTTTCTTGTCTGCCGACCTTCCGGAGTAGAAAAGCAAGACTGTAGGCAGATGCAGGCCTTCTGCAGGTGGGTTTGCATGCCGGTTTTAAATCTTTAAATGGTGAAAGTGAGGGTAAACCAAGGGAAAATAGTAAATTTGCGAAGTGTAAACCATGCAACATAAAACGATTGATGAAAGTTAGAATAATACGCTTCTTATGGGGACTTCTGGCAGTGCTTGTCATAGGCACCACGCTCTTCTTCACTGCCATATGGCGGGGCTGGATAGGCTATGTGCCCCCTATTGAGGAGCTGGAAAACCCGATTAGCAAGTTTGCATCACAGATTGTCAGTTCGGACGGTGTACTGATGGGAACGTGGTCACTCAATGAGAACCGCATTTTCGTTAACCACGATGACATAGCTCCCTGCATGTTCCAGGCCTTGGTAGCCACCGAAGACAAACGTTTCTACCATCATTCGGGCATCGATTTCAGGTCGGTGATGCGTGCCATCGTCAAACGCGGACTGCTGGGCCATGCCAATGCAGGAGGTGGAAGCACCATAACGCAGCAGCTGGCCAAGCAACTATACACATCAACGGCATCGAGCTCTACCGAACGCATCCTGCAGAAAGCCATAGAATGGGTCATAGCAGTCAAGCTGGAACGCTACTACTCGAAAGACGAGATACTGACCCTTTATCTCAACTATTTTGATTTTCTTCACCATGCCGTGGGCATCAAAACGGCAGCACGTGTATATTTCAACAAAAATCCCAAAGACCTCACCGTGCCCGAAGCCGCCATGCTGGTGGGCATGTGCAAGAACCCGGCCTATTTCAACCCTGTGCGCAATCCCGAACGTGTACTCGAACGGCGCAACCTTGTGCTGCGGCTGATGGCCGACGAAGGCTACCTTACAGAGCCCGAATGCCATGCCTGGCAGCAAGCTCCGCTGGGGCTCGACTTCCAACGTATATCCCACAAAGAGGGACTTGCCACCTACCTTCGCGAATATCTCCGCCATATCATGACTGCCAATAAGCCGGACAAGAGCCGCTATGCTTCCTGGCAGCGGCAAGAGTTCTATGACGATTCCATCGCATGGGAGACAAATCCCTTGTATGGATGGTGCAACAAGAACTTCAAGAAAGACGGTTCTCCTTACAACATCTATACCGACGGACTGCGCATACATACCTCGGTCAACTCGCGCATGCAACGCTATGCCGAAGAAGCTGTGCGCGAACATCTGACGGGATATCTGCAGCCCAACTTTGAAAAGGCCAAGAAGCATTCGCCCTCATTCCCCTTTTCAAGCTCGCTGACCAAGCAGCAAATCAAGGACATCATCCGTAAGAACATCCTGCAAAGCGACCGCTACCGCAAGCTGAAAAGCGATGGAATGAGCGAAGAAGACATCAACAGGAACTTCCGCAAAAAGATACCGATGACCATCTTCACCTATCACGGAGATGTGGATACCACCATGTCGCCCCTTGACTCCATCATGTACTACAAATCGTTCCTGCGCGCCGGCTTCATGTCTATGGATCCCATGACAGGCGAAGTAAAGGCATATGTGGGCGGATTGGACTATGCCAACTTCCAGTATGACATGTGTATGATGGGACGACGCCAGATAGGTTCGACCATCAAGCCCTACCTCTATGCCTTGGCCATGGAAAACGGCTACTCGCCATGCGACGAAGCTCCCAATGTGCAGCAGACATATATGGTGGGCGACAAGCCATGGACACCCCGCAATGCCAGCAAAGAACGATATGGGCAGATGGTGACACTCAAGTGGGGGCTCTCGCATTCAAACAACTGGATATCGGCCTATCTCATGAGCAAGCTCAATCCGCATGCCCTGGTATCGCTCATCCGTTCGTTCGGTGTCAACTCGCTCGACATTTATCCCTCCATGTCGTTGTGTCTGGGCACTTGCGATATTTCTGTGGCCGAAATGGTCAGTGCCTACACAGCCTTTGTCAACAAGGGCATACGTACGGCACCTGTGCTGGTGACAAGAATAGAAAACAATGCAGGTGAAACGGTTGCCACCTTCCGTCCACGCCTGAACGAAGTCATCAGTGCCGAAAGCTCCTACAAAATGCTCGAAATGCTGCAGGCCGTCATCAATGAAGGCACAGGCCGGCGCCTGAGATTCAAGTATCAGCTGACCGGACCCATAGGCGGCAAAACAGGAACTACCAACAGCAACTCCGACGGATGGTTCATCGGATTCGTGCCGCGTCTGGTCTCAGGCTGCTGGGTCGGCGGAGAAAATCGCGACATACATTTCGACGAAATGCGCATGGGACAAGGTGCCACCATGGCATTGCCCATATGGGCAAAATACATGAAGAAAGTATTTTCCGACAAATCGCTGGGCTATAAGAGCGACGAGCAATTCAACATTCCCGAAGACTTCCAGCTCTGCGACAAGGCAGCCAACGACTCGATCACAGACAACGGAATCGACGACATATTCCAATAACCACCAACAGTAGACAACAATGATTTCCACAAAATACATAGCCATCATACCGGCCCGTTACGCCTCTTCGCGCTTTCCCGCAAAACCATTGGCCATACTCGGCGGAAAGCCCGTTATACAATGGGTCTACGAAAGGGTAAACACAGTGTTCCAAAACCTTCTTGTCGCTACCGACGATGAAAGGATCTACGGTTGTGTCACTGCATTCGGCGGAAATGCCGTGATGACAAGGGCAGACCATCGCAGTGGAACCGACCGTTGTTATGAAGCATATCTTAACAGCAAAAGCAAAGCAGAGGTGGTGGTAAACATACAAGGCGACGAACCTTTTATTCATTCCGAACAATTGGAAACGGTAACCCATTGTTTTGATGATGAAGCATGTCAAATAGCCACCCTGATAAAGCCTTTCAAGTCAACCGATACCCTTGACGCACTGTTGAATCCGAACAGCCCGAAAGTAGTCGTCGACAAAAAAGGCTATGCCATGTACTTCAGCCGTTCTGTGATTCCATTCTTGAGAAATGTGCCCAAAGACGACTGGCTGAAAAAGCATACATATTATAAGCATATCGGTCTGTATGCCTATAGGGCGGAAGTGCTGAAGCAAATCACTGAAATGCAGCAAACGCCGTTGGAGCTGTGCGAATCATTGGAGCAATTGCGCTGGCTGGAGCACGGCCTGAAGATAAAAACGGCTCTCACCAACCGCGAAACCATAGGCATTGACACCCCTGAAGACTTGAAAAGGGCAGAACAATTTCTGAAGACAATGCAACAATAATCACTCACCAAGAAGGGAATCAGGCAATATGAATAAACACATAAACACGATTATAGCCTTGCTGTTAATGCCATTCGGCATTACATCGAGTGCACAGAAAATAAAGATAGGCACATATACATTCAAAGACGGTGCCGTGTATCAAGGGGATTTGGTCGGTGGTCGCCCCCACGGAAAAGGGCGTACAGAGTTTAAGAACGGCGACATTTATGAAGGGGAGTATGTCAAGGGAAAACGCCAAGGCAAGGGTGTGTACTCGTTTCCCGACGGAGAGAAATATGACGGTGAATGGTTTCAAGACCAGCAACACGGACATGGCACCTACTACTTCATGAACAACAACCGTTACGACGGCCTTTGGTATCGCGACTATCAGCAAGGAGAAGGCAAGATGTATTACTATAACGGCGACAGCTATACCGGAGACTGGAAACAGGACAAGCGCGACGGGCACGGCACATATGTCTATAAGAACGGAGCCTCGTATGTGGGCGAATGGAAAGATGACAAGAAATGCGGCACCGGAACTTTCATATGGCCGGACGGATCGACCTATAAAGGAGACTGGGCCAACAACCAGCGCAATGGCAAAGGCACGTTCAGTTATGCCGACGGTGACGAATATCGTGGCGACTGGGTCGACGATATCCAGCAAGGAAAAGGCATCTATCGTTTCAAGAACGGCAATGTCTATGAAGGCGAATATGTGCAGGGCGAACGCACGGGAACCGGAGTCTTCACCTTCAATAACGGTAATAAATATGTAGGACATTTCCTGAACGGGGAACAAAACGGTGAAGGAACATATACATGGAAGAATGGTGCCGAATATAAGGGCCACTGGGTCAAGAACCAACGCGACGGGCAAGGCACTTACAAATGGACTAACGGCGACACCTATCAAGGGGGATGGTCGAAAGGAAAAATGCAAGGCGAAGGCATACTGCGCCTGGCCAATGGTACAAAATTCAAAGGTTCGTTCAAAAACGGAGTGAAAGACGGCAAATGTATTGAGGAAGATAAAGACGGGCTCCGCTTTGAAGGAACATATAAGGACGGACAACGGCACGGAGATTTCGTAGAAAAAGACAGGAATGGCAACGTAGTGCGCAAGGGAACCTACGATCATGGCCTGGCCATAGATAACTGATTTGAAACTCTACTATAATGGATGCAACTACCTTAGGACTCATTGCAGGCGATCCTTGGCTGCGCCCTTACGAGGCAGCCATCAAAGGTCGCCATGAACATGCTTTGCAAATGCAGAGAGAGTTGACCTCGAAAACAGGCGGCAGCCTGGCAAAGTTTGCTTTAGGCCATTTGTACTTCGGACTTCAGCACAGTCCTGACGGATGGACATTCCGCGAATGGGCCCCCAACGCCACCAAGATATTTATTATAGGAGACTTTAACGGTTGGAAAGAAACTCCAGACTATTCATTAAAGCCTGTGGAGCATGGCGTTTGGGAAATCAAGCTGCCTTCAAGTGCAATGAAGCATGGTGACCTTTATAAGATGAAGGTCTATTGGGAAGGAGGATGCGGAGAACGCATTCCGGCCTGGTGCCGTCGCGTTGTGCAGGATGCAGACAGCAAGGTCTTCAGTGCCCAAGTTTGGGAACCGGCTGAGGCATATCGTTTCAAAATTGAAAAGTTCGTACCGCAGCGTCACCCGTTGCTGATATACGAATGCCACATCGGTATGGCGCAAGATGCCGAAAAGGTAGGCACATACAACGAGTTCCGTGAGAACATATTGCCGCGCATCATCAAAGACGGCTATAATTGCATCCAGATTATGGCCATTCAGGAGCATCCTTATTATGGGAGTTTCGGCTACCATGTGTCCAGCTTCTTTGCTCCTTCCAGCCGTTTCGGCACGCCCGAAGACTTGAAAAGGCTCATAGATGAAGCTCATGTCAACGGAATTGCTGTTATCATGGACTTGGTGCAGAGCCATTCTGTCAAAAACGAAGTGGAAGGACTGGCCTGTCTGGCCGGCGATCCTGCACAGTATTTCTATCCTGACGAGCGGCGCGAACACCGCCAATGGGACAGTCTGTGCTTTGACTACGGAAAGCCCGAAGTAATGCATTTTCTCTTGTCCAATTGCCAATATTGGCTCAAAGAGTTCCACTTCGACGGCTTCCGTTTCGATGGCGTGACATCGATGTTATACTTAAGTCATGGCATGGGCGAAGCTTTTACAAGCTATGAAGACTATTTCAACGGGCATGAAGACGATAATGCCATTTGCTATTTGACTTTGGCCAACCTGCTGATTCATGAAATCAATCCCCATGCCATAACGATAGCCGAAGAGGTTTCGGGCATGCCCGGACTGGCAAGTCCGTTCTCTGATGGAGGTTATGGGTTTGACTATCGTATGGCAATGAACATACCCGATTACTGGATTAAACTCATCAAAGAAAAGAAAGACGAAGACTGGAAGCCAAGTAGTATGTTCTGGGAGGTGACCAACAGGCGGAAAGATGAAAAAACCGTATCTTATTGTGAGAGCCACGACCAGGCACTTGTGGGCGATAAAACCATTATATTCCGTTTGATAGACGCTGATATGTATTGGCATTTTAAGCAGGGCTACGAAAATGAACAAGTGCATCGCGGCATAGCCTTGCACAAAATGATCAGACTGCTCACGGCTTCAACCATCAATGGTGCCTATCTGAACTTTATGGGTAACGAGTTCGGCCATCCCGAATGGATTGATTTTCCGCGCCAAGACAACGGATGGAGCCACAAATATGCCCGTCGCCAGTGGCACCTTGTCGATGACCCGTCGCTTTGCTATCGCTTTCTCGGAGATTTCGACCGCGCCATGCTGCAAGTAATCAAGTCTGTTCCATCCTTTGAGTCAACGGCCATTCAGGAAATATGGCACAACGACAGTGACCAGGTTCTTGCTTACATGCGAAGCAACCTGCTGTTCGTGTTCAATTTTAGTCCTGCAAAGAGCTATGCCGGCTATGGTTTCAGAGTGCCTGAAGGATGTTATCAGACCATTCTGAATACGGACAATTCCCTATTTGGCGGCAACAATCTGGCCGACGACAGCATGGAACACCTGACCCTGCCTGATGCCCTTTTGCCATCGGGCATAGAATGGCTCAAGCTATATATCCCTGCACGCTCGGCCGTAATATTGATGAGAAAGCAATGATTCAGGGAAAACGACCTTTCAAGGACTGTTGCTGTTGTGCTTTCAATCGGTCGCAAATGGTGCGCTTGAGCGATTATGTACTTTTTGCCTCTTTCTGTTTCTGCTTTTTATGCGGATTGGAATCCGACATTCTGTTGTTGTTCTTGACTAAGACCACAGGGTTTGATATTCCAGATCTACCTTATATATATGCCTTTCTGTATACTGCAATTCTTATCGGCATGCAGATTCTGCTCAACCGCAAGCTTCGATTAGACGGGCAAAGACATGCCCTGTCGTTCATACCCTCGTTCCTGTTGTTGGCGTTTACATCGAGCTTTATTCCTGATTTTTCACTTTTGTCGGCCTTGCTATTGACAACGGGCTTGGTCTTGTTTGTCATCTTTTGCTGCTTTTTCCGTCAAAGCCCTTCCGCTTCTGCAACGTTCCCGCAACTGCTCATTCCCAATCTGGCTTGCATGCTGGGATGTTTTGCTTTTGTGTCATTAGTTAGCAATACAAACGATGAATTGCATTATGAATTGCGCATACAAAACCTTTATGCAAAGGGTGAATACAAAAAAGCGCTGCTTGTCGGCAATAAAAGTCTCGCAACCAATCGTCGCCTGTTGGCCTTACGCGCTCTTTCGCTTGCACGCATAGGTGAAATGGGCGAATCTCTTTTTGAATATCCCATACCTGAAAACAATACCGATTTGTTTCTGCACCAATCGGATGTGCCATATATGATGCTTCCAATGGATAGCGTCACCAACGTTATAGGTTACATGCCTTCAGAAAGGGAATCTATGTTGCAAATGTCCAAGCACTTGTCTCCGGCTTTTCTTCGCAACAACCCTTCGTTGCGCGACTATTGGCTGTGTACTCTTTTGCTTCAAAAACGCTTGGACGACTTTGCCATATGGCTTCCGCGGTTCTACAAGATATCGGACAAGCTGCCCAAACACTATCGTGAAGCACTGATACTCTATCGTTCGTTGTTTGTACACCCGCGGATAATCTATGATGGAACAGCTTCGGAAGAGGCCAATTATACCGATTTTATGGAATTGGGTGACAAGTATGCTGATGCCGTAGAGCGTAAGAACTGCCTGCGACGACTTTATGGTGACACCTATTGGTGGTTCTTCTTTGAAACGGACACTAAAGACAGACCTCTTCTATCTGATTGCTATATACATACCAGATAAACCCTTTTACTTGTGTGCGGCCCATTTGCAGCATCAGATTCATATACTCGCGCACCTGCTCGGCATAGCCCGGCTTGGCAACACCGAACTTGAAATCTATAACGATTGTTTCTTCACCACGCATCATAACGCGGTCGGGACGGCGTTTTTTTATGTTTCCCTTTTCATCGCGAACCAATATGCTGCATTCTCTGAACAGCGACCATGAGCCGTCAAACCATGCTTTTACGGTTTTTTGCTCCATGCATTTCATGATGAGCCGTTCCAACGAATAGGCATTTTCATCCGAATCGATAATTCCCTCACGGCGCAAATCCCCGACTACTGTTTTTACATCTTCAGGAACACGGATGGCAGAAAATATCTGATGGCACAGGTTTCCTTGCCGAATATATTCGATGCGTCCCTTTGCATCGTCACTGTCCAAAGGGTGGATAAAGTCGCGCGAACGGTTGGATTGTCTGAAGTTCATCCTGCCTTCTTTGTTTTGCAAGACTACGTCAGCCACTTTCCGCGGCAGGTTCATTCGGTTTGTCTTATCCGGCTTGCTGTCTTCCTGCATATCAAATTCCGGGCGGCCTGTTTTTGCAGCCTGAATATATGAAGTGGAAAAATCGAATTCTTTGACTTTTTCCATGCCGCAGGTCAAGGTCGCAATCAGGCTTCCGACAGAAGTTATTTTGTCTTCTTTTACATTGCAGCGCGAAAACACATACAGGTTGTTGCGGGCACGGGTAAAGGCAACATACAGCAGGTTGATGTTGTCTATCCTGCGCTTGTAGTGTTCTTCTGCATAATCGTCTTTGTAGATGGTTTCGGCTAAAGATGAAGTAGCCACTACCGGCAATAATGGAACCTTGTTGTAAGGCTCAGCCTTTGGGCTGCACCACATGAAATCGCTGTTACTGTTATCCTGCTCAATGCTCCAATCACATAATGGCAAAAACACAGTATGGGCCTCCAGTCCCTTAGCCTTGTGTACGGTCATAATTCTTATTCCATTGGTTATGGACGGGGCAGCAATCGTTGCATTCGATAATAAGTCATCCCAGTGAGTCAAAAAGGCTGACAAATCAGAGGCATGACTGTCCAGGAAGCCGGACACCCGATCCATAAAGGTGAATACATAGCTGTCGTCACACGCCTTGCGCTTTCCTTCTTTATCATAAAGGAAAAGCCGGGCAAGGCTTTCAACCATTTCGTACAAAGGTTCCGACAGCAGACTCGAAGCATCGAACCCTTCGGGAAGCAGTCGCTCGGGACTATTTGCCAGGTCTGTCCAAGCCAGCTTCAGGCCAAGCGTGTCTTCTTGATAATGTTTGACAATATATACCAGTGAAAGCCGGTCAGACGGATTGTTTAGGTAGCGTAAGGCACATACCAGCATTTGGACACTGGGCGAATTACTCAGCTTGTAGGCATCAGAACTGATCAGGTGCAAAGTTTCATAACCCTCTTCCGAACGATGGGCACTCAGATAGTCTGTGATTATATCGATGTCTGTTCTCTTTCTTACCAGAATCATCAGGTTGGCTTCGGACAACCCATGTTGCAGTAGAGCGATGATTTCATCGAACATTTGCTTCAGCAGCACTTCGGTGACATAAGGGCATGATCGTGTCTCATCGGCATTTCTTCCCTTGGAATAAGGAAAGACACGTATATCTACGTAACCGCTCTCATCAGCCACACGACAGAAGTCGGCTATTCGCTTGCTTTCAAATCTTTCGTCATAGATTTGGCTGATACTGTCCTTGTCTATTTCGGCTTTCCATATAGGTAGGGAATCGGATAAGGAATCCAGAATCTTTGCCGCCCGTGGAAAGAAGTTCAAGTTAAATTCAACGATGTTCCTCTTGCTGCGAAAATTGCGCGTCAGAGATTCAATTCTGCCCCTTCCCTGAGAAAAATAAAAGCCAAGTTTTTCTTTTGAAATATTGCGAAGTATGTCCCAGTCGCCGCCCCGCCATCTGTAGATGCTTTGTTTCACGTCACCTACCAGCAGTGTGGTGCCGCCGCGGCTCAGTACCTCTTCCAGCAAGGGGAGAAAGTTGTCCCATTGCATGTGCGATGTATCCTGGAATTCATCAATCATGATATGACTGAAGCGTATGCCGGCACGCTCAAGCACAAACATTGTGTCTGCGCCTTTTACTAATATACTGTGTAGCAGAACCGGTGTCATGGAAAGCATGATGCGGTTTGCTTCACGGTTTATTTTGTCAACCTGACATGAGATGCTGTCGAGCAAGCCCAGTTCGCCCAGATGGTTTGTGCTGTATTTTACGTTCAGCATATATGCCTTGCATTCACCGCACAGCTCGTTCAGTTCCAACAGCAATGATTGTAATTCCTTGCCTGATTTCGGTCCTTTGTAGGATTCGATAAATTTGTTTCCGGCTATGTAATTGACAGTGCTATCACTGAGCCCCTTGAAGAATTGAGATGAGGTAGTTTGACCTTTCAAGCTGCTTTGTACACGTTTGACAAAGACATCTGCCCTGTTTAGATGGCTTTTATTGCCACATTCCCATCCTGTGGAATAGGTTGCCATGTAGTCATTTACATAGCGGCGTGCCTCGTCTGCCGCAGCGGCTTCCGGAGCCTCCGACAATGCTTTGCGGTAGCCGTCAAACATCTTGTCGGTTTCGATATATTGCTGAATCTTGTCGCGGCCTTCCAGATAGTCTTCTTCCATGAGCTGCCGTGACAAGGCTTTCAGTTTGCGACGAATGTCCCAGGATTTTTCATCTTCGATTTCTTTGCGGATAAAGGTCCTGATGCGCAGTTGCGTTTCCTCATCCATCTCTTTCAAGTGCGAGAGCATGCTGTCGATGGCTTCATCTATGACATCCGCATCATTCAATTCCACCTTATAGTTGGTTTGCAGTCCTGCCATGCGTGCCACTTCGCCCAGCAGCATTTGCAAGAAAGAGTCGATAGTGGTAACCGTAAAATGGTCATAATCGTTCAAGATGTTGCGGAGCTGCATCTTTGCCATCTTGCTTGCAAGCGTGCTGTCCATTCGTTGCGCCTCTTCGTCCGGCATAAAGTCAAGTACCTTTTCTAAAAAAGAAGCGGCAGAAGGGTCTTCACGTGACAGCAGATACAAACTTTTCAGGATGCGTCCTTTCATCTCAGCCGTGGCCTTATTGGTAAAGGTGACGGCCAGGATGCTCCGGTGGCTGCACCCGCTTAGCAACAGTGCAATGTAGCGTGCTGTCAATGTAAAAGTCTTGCCACTGCCGGCCGATGCGCTGTAGACTGTCAATGCGGCCTTTTGTCGGTTTTCTCTGTGTTTCATCAAAGTGTCATTGAAGATGTTCCAATACGTACCATGCCAGATAGTTGCCGAAAGTTGCAGTCATATAGGCCACAGTTCCCGCCGTCGATTTTTTGTTGCGTTCACCGTCGACCAGTATAATGGCCTGATGCCTGACAGGCTCGTCACTGAATACAACCGGCAATTTCTTTCGTGCGAAACCATCGCGCCGCAAATACGAACGCACGGCTTTTGCGAGGCCGCACTGTGATGTCTTCCACAAATCATCAATGCGAATGCGGCTGATGTCTGTCTTGGCTCCGGCACCCATGGCCGAGACTATAGGGATGTTCAGGCGCAGACACGTTTCAATCAACGTGCATTTGCAACGCACGGTGTCGATGGCATCAACTACAAAGTCGGGTTGGAACTGCTGCAACAGCGGCAGGATGTTGTCATCGCTTAAATAAGTATTGATGATATCTAAATGCAAGGAGGGGTTTATATCGTGAAAACGCTCGGCAAGAACGGCCGTCTTTTGCTGTCCTATGGTTGAATGCAATGCAGGAAGCTGGCGGTTGATGTTGGAAGGTGATATGGTGTCGGCATCTGCAATGACGAGCGAGCCGATGCCTGTTCTGCAAAGCATTTCGGCGGCATAAGCACCGACGCCGCCCAAGCCGGCAATGAGTACACGGCTTTTCCTGAAATGTTCCAGGCGTTTCTGCCCATAGAGCAAGGCTGTACGCTCCAGCCATTCATCTTTATCTGACATAGTTCAAAGATTAGTTTCCAACGGGAAAGCCTGTGTTGAAAGAAGACTTCCTTCGCTCGATGCCATACTGGTCGGGGAATATCAGCATTTTGCTGCATTGTGAAAACGAGGAAGCAAGAAGTTCGGGTATCTTCTGTATAACAGGCGAATAGGATAATGAATTCTCACGTGCTGCAATAAGTACGAGCAAGTGGTCTGTATGTACGGTTTCAGACAACATGGGGAAGCTACCGAAATCGTTAAAGGTTTCATGCGAAAGGCGTATGGTCTTGTAGTGCTTTTTGCAGAATTTCTCGATAAGCAGCCATGCTTCGTCTGTGGTGTAGAATATGATGCGGCAGTCCATCTGTCGTGCCAGGCGGCTTACATGCATCAGCCATCGTTGAAAGCCTACTTCATATTCGGCATGACGGGGAACCACAACGTGGATGCATCTGATGGTATTGACGGCACGTGTGCAGTTGGCTATGATGATTTGACGTGAAACCCGCGAGAGCAAATCTACTATGACATTGTCGAACGATGTCGCTGTTCGGTTGCCTGTCTGATGGAATCCCATTATCAGTTCACTGGCATCAAAGTCTTTCATGGTATAGGTGAGTGCCGTTATCAGATTGATGCCTGAGCGCACCACCTTTTTCATGTTGACGCCGGCTGCGGCTGCCAGCTGGGCTGCTTCCTTGACCAGCAGATGTGCGGCGTTGCGTTCGCGTTCGTTGTCTTTGGCATCCACCACGAGCTTTACTCCCACCAGGGGCACTGTGGAGCGGTGGGGACGCATCATCAATGCCAGTGCCACAAGGTCCTGTACAGTCTGAGGATTGGCAAAAGCCACAAGTATCTTGTCTTCTTCTCCTTGTTTTTCTTCGTCGCTGACACTGGCAAGTGCCACTTTCTTGGAGACGGAAGTTGTGACAACGGCACTGAATATGCATGAAACCAGTATCAGCATGACAACGGCCCCCATCAGTATGTCGTCTACAAGAGGTGTGCCGGGAGCCACCATCAGTTCGCGGCCCACCATCAGCATGGCCAGGGCACCGGCGGCGTGGCCGCTTGTGAGGCCGGTCATCATGCCGCATACATTAGCATCCAGATGGAATATCCTGGCAGTTACAAATGCGGCAAGCCACTTTGAAATGATGGCCACGAAGCAAACCGCTCCTATAACTATCAGGCCGTCTGCATGGGCAAATATCTGGCCGAAGTTGATGAGCATGCCCACTCCTATTAGGAAATAAGGAATGAACAGGGCGTTTCCTACAAACTCGATGTGGCGCATCAGCGGAACGGTTTCGGGTATGTAGCGGTTGAGAACCATACCGGCCAGGAATGCACCGAAAACACCCTCGAGTCCCAGGGCCTGGCTTGTGGCAGCACTGAGAAACATCATGGCGAGAACGAAGATATACTGAAGCACTTCGTCTGAGAATGTCCGGAAGAAATATCTTACCACACGCGGATAGACGAGGAAGAGTGTCAGCACATACACTGTGGTTTTCATGGCCATGTTTCCCCACAGCCGGAAACCTGTGTGTCCCTGGAAGCTACCTGCCAGGGCTGCAACTACGAACAGCGCCAGTATGAGGGATATCATCGTGGCCACAACGGAAAGCGATACTCCCCTGTAGCGTGACAGGCTGTAGCGTGACACTATTGAATATGAAACCAGCGTGTGCGACGATAGCACACATGCCACCAGGATGGATGCGGGAAAGCCTAAATGCAGTACGTAATAGGCAGTGGCGCCGCCCATTACGAATGGGATGAGGAATGAAAGAAAGCTGAACGAAAGTACTTGCAGCCGGTCTCGCTTGAACGCTCCGACATCCATAGAGATGCCTGCCAGGAACATGATGTAGTAGAGCCCAACCTGTCCGAACAGCTCAAAGCTGCTATCGCGTGTCAATACATTGAAACCGTGGGGGCCTATCAGCACTCCGGCAAGAATCATGCCCACTATCTGGGGCACATGAAGACGCTCGAAAAGGAGTGGGGCCAACAGGATGATGAGCAGCACCACGAAGAAAATCCAGGTGGGATTCTCAATAGGCAGACTGAACATCATTTGCAAAGCCATTTGCACCATTGCTTTTCTGCTTGCCTGACAGGAATTGTCAGTGCTTTAGAAAATGGTTATAGTCAACCACCTTGCGCTCACGCCTGATGCTCATGGAGGGGAACCATATGTCGTCTTTTGTGAGACCGCACTCGTGAATGGCACGGATGGCATATTCCAGTTTGCCGAAATGGCTGTTCTCGTTGTTCGTGCCGAAGGTAAACTTCAGGCCGCGTGCCTTGGCCTTGCGGATGATGTCAAAGCTCGGTATCTTGTAGCGGGGGTTGATTTCTAAGGCAATGTGATATTTTTCCAAAACATCGAGCAGTCGTTTTATGCGTTTTTCGCTCCAGTATTTGGCATAGTCTGCACTCATTATTTCAGGCAGGAATGTCGGGTTAGCATAGATGTCGGCAGGTTCGTTGGTAAGGATTTTTTCTATCTGGTCGACGATTAAGTCCATGTATTCTTCTTTGGTGCGGCCGTTCAGGTGTACTTCTTCAGGGCGGTATATGCGGCATCGTTTGCCACCGTCCATGATGGTCATGGCATCGGTGAAAAGGTAATCGAAGATGCCCAGTGCCTTTGGCGAGAACTGTGTGGACCAGCGTCGTCCTTCGCCCTGCACGCCGCACAGGAAGGGCATGGGCTTCACTTCCTTATAGTATTCATAGACTTCTTCGTCTGTGGCGAGCATGCGTCCTATGCCCCCTTCACCGGCATTGGGCGCTATGCCGTAGTTGATGCCGTAGTTCATGGACATGGCATGTGCCTGCTCTTTGGTCAGTCCTCCTTTCAGGTGTACATGATAGTCTATTACCGGGAAGTTTTGCTGTTGGAGCCGTATAATGCTGTCGTTCTGCTCATCGATGGCCGGCAGTGTGTCGTTTACATTGCGCGCATCGTCGGGCAGGGCTTCCACCTTCATGTCCTTGAAGCTGACATGTCCTTGTTTGCCTGTCAGTATGAACGCTCCACTGCCTATCAGACGTGAGGCATAGCGGGCCAGACGGTAGGGGTGCTCGGGCTCGGTATAGCAGACAACGTCGGTTCCTCCTATGCTCACTGAGATGTTCTTGCCTCTGACTGCTATGCGGAAGTCGGTCCATGTGCTGTCGTCGGCCAGCGACCGGTACAGGTTGCGTATGGCTGCCAGGCTGCCTGTCTTGATGGTTCCGTCGATGGGGCCGTTGCGGAAAATGACTTCGTAGCCTTTCCTGCCGTCGGAATGGAAAAGCAGACCGGCTTCAGACTGTGCCGTGGCATAGAACTTGCCGCTCAGCTCAAAGTTCTTGAAGTCGCCGTCGGCCTTTAAGGTGTCGCCGGCTCCTACGGTGACTTCGGTTTCCTGTACTGTCTTTTGGCCGTTCATGGCTGTCCATTCATCCAAGGGCTGCAGGTTGCCTTGCGTACGTTGGCACGAAACACTGCCGAGTGCCAACAGGGCAACGGCTGCCATTGGCATCATTTTCTTTGCGAAATTACCCATTATGATACTAATTGAAGGTTTATTGCTACAAAGTTAGGCATAATTCTCGGAAAAATGTTACCTTTGCCTGCGGACAACATCCAAAAACCGGCCTTTGTCCTGTGTTTTTACGGAAACTTTCGGCCGGCAGTGTTCAAATTTGTAACTCAATTACTTCAACATATCATCATTATGGCCTTACACAACACCGACAAGAAGATGACCAATTTCAGATGGCTGTTATGCGCAATGCTCTTTCTGGCCACCACCATCAATTACCTGGACCGTCAGGCCCTGTCACTCACATGGAAGGACTTTATAGCACCTGAATTTCATTGGAGTGACGCTGACTACGGGCACATTGCAGCTACGTTTTCGCTGGTTTATGCCGTGGCCAACCTTTTTTCAGGCCGGCTTGTAGACTGGCTTGGCACCAAGCGCGGCTATCTTTGGGCGATAGGCATATGGTCGGCCGGTGCATGTCTCCATGCCGTGTGCGGATGGGCCACCAAGGAGATTGTCGGTGTCGGCAGTGCCGTCGACCTGCTGGGAGCCACGGGAGCTTTGGCAGCCACGGTGTCGATGGTCAGTGTCTATTTCTTTATGGCCGCGCGTTTTATCCTGGCATTCGGCGAAGCCGGCAATTTTCCCTCGGCCGTCAAGGTCACAGCCGAGTATTTTCCCAAACGCGACCGTGCCTTTGCCACTTCCATCTTCAATGCAGGTTCCACCGTCGGTGCCTTGTTTGCCCCCCTCACCGTTCCCACACTGGCAAGCTATTTCAAGGAGATGGGCATCGGCAATGGCTGGGAGGCCGCCTTTATTATCATAGGTCTCTTGGGATTCGTATGGATGGGGGCATGGATATTTATATATAAGGACATCGATGAAAATCCTCATGTCAATGCTGCCGAAAAGGCCTATATCAGGCAGGATTCCGACGAGGACGAACAGCAGAACCGGCCGACGCAGCGCAAGATTCCCTTGAAGGAATGCCTGCGTCTCAGACAGACGTGGGCCATTGTCCTTGGCAAGTTTCTTACGGATGGCGTATGGTGGTTTTTTCTGTTTTGGACACCAGCCTATCTGTCGGATATATACGGCCACCGTTCCGACTCCTTTACAGGGCAGATACTGATATTCGTGCTGTATGCCATCACCATGCTTTCCATCTTCGGAGGTAAATTGCCCACCATCATCATCAACCGCACGGGGCTCAATGCCTATGAAGCCCGCATGCGTGCCATGTTTGTTTTCGCCCTATTTCCCCTGTTGGGGCTCTTTGCCCAGCCTTTGGGCGGTGTCTCCCACTGGTTGCCTGTTGTCATCATCGGCATTGTGGGGGCTGCCCATCAGTCATGGTCGGCCAATCTGTTCTCGGTGGGCAGCGACCTGTTCCCAAAGAGCACGGTGGCAACCATCACAGGCCTCAATGGCATGGCCGGAGGCATCAGCTCGTTTCTCATTAACGAATGCTCGGGACTCCTGTTCGACCATGCGGCACAGACCCAAATGACCTTCATGGGTTTCCAGGGCAAACCGGCCGGCTATTTCATCATATTCTGCTTCTGTTCCGTGGCCTATCTGCTGGGGTGGAGCGTCATGAAACTCCTTGTTCCGCGCTATCGTCCGGTGGCATAACCGAAGGCTTTCCTTCGGCTCCGGCATAGCCCGGTGAATGATGCATACGGATTGTGGTTGCGATCTGTACAGGAAACACGTTGTTTCTTGTAGGGAAACATGTTGTTTCATGTAGGTGAAACACATAGTGACATGTATAGGAAACACGTAGTGACATCTACAGGAAACACGTTGTTTCATGTACAGGAAACACCTACGATCTGTACACATCGCATGAAGCAATGTGCATGAGTGTGATTTGCGATAACTTATAAAATTCTTCTTATATGCCTGAACAGGCTATTTGTTGAAGTGCAGGGTGTGTCCCATCCTTTCCTTTTTGGTGTGCAGGTAACGCTCGTTGTAGGGGTTGGGAGTGATTTCTATGGGCACGTTTTCAACCACTTCGAGCCCGAAGCCTTCAAGTCCTGCCCGTTTTACAGGGTTGTTGGTGAGCAGACGCATCTTGCGTACACCTATTTCCCTCAATATCTGTGCCCCCACACCATAGGAACGTTCGTCGGCATCATAGCCGAGATGCAGGTTGGCATCAACGGTGTCGTAGCCCTCTTCCTGCAGCTTGTAGGCCGAAATCTTGGCCATCAGCCCTATGCCTCGTCCTTCCTGTTGCAGATATACCACGGCACCTTTGCCTTCTTTTTCAATCATCTGCATGGATTTGTGGAGCTGTTCGCCACAGTCGCAACGCAGGCTTCCGAAGATGTCGCCGGTCATGCACGATGAATGTACACGCACCAGAATGGGCTCGTCCTTGTCCCATGTGCCTTTGATGAGTGCTATGTGTTCCAGCCCGTTGCTTTTTTGCCGGAAGGGTATCAGCTTGAAGTGGCCGTATTCGGTTGGCATGTCGACCATGTCTCCGGTTTCAATGAGCGACTCGGTCCGCAGACGGTAGGCTATCAAATCCTTGATACTGATGATGCGGATATTGTGCTCTTTGGCCATGATGTATAGTTGCGGCAACCTTGCCATCGTGCCATCGTCGTTCATAATCTCCATCAATGCAGCCGCAGGATACAGTCCACATAGCTTGCAAAGGTCTACACCTGCTTCGGTGTGTCCGCTGCGTCGCAACACACCGTTGTCTTGGGCATAGAGTGGATTGACGTGGCCCGGACGCCCGAATGTCTCGGGTGTGGCCAGGGGGTCGGCCAGGGCTTTGATGGTGGCTGCACGGTCGTGGGCCGACACTCCCGTGGTGCAGCCCTCCAGCTTGTCGATGGTGACAGTGAAGGGGGTGCCCAGCATTGACGTGTTGTTGGCCACCTGGTGGGGCAGGTCAAGTTCTTTGCAGCGGCTGATGGTGATGGGAGCACAAAGCACACCGCGGGCATGCTTGAGCATAAAATTCACTTTCTCGGGCGTGATCTTTTCGGCTGCGATGATGAGGTCGCCTTCGTTTTCACGGTCTTCATCGTCAACAACGATGACAAACTTCCCTTCTTTGAAGTCTGCAAGTGCGTCTTCGATGGTGCTGAGCTTGAATGTATCCATGGTCATAATGTATTGTCGTTATTTCTTTTGTTCTGACAGAATGCGTTGAATGTGCCTGCCCACCAGCTCGTCTTGCTTGATGACCAGCTTCAGGTCATGATACAGGCGGATGCGGAACCTCCATATCCGGAACCAGAAAAAGATGCCTGCGGGCAGCAGAATCCCTATGAGCAGGTTGAGCCATCGTTGCCTGAACGAGGTGTTGGCCTCGAGATGAATCTCCGGATACTTGTTGAGCGCGTCGAGCAGATGCAGGTCGCGGCTGTTGGACAGGCGTTCTATGAGTCCTTCTATCTCGGCCTGCAAGGCATGCAAATCGTCATTGACGTTTTGTTTGAAAAACAGTCTTATGTAGCTTGGTGCATGGGGCAGCTTGTGAAGCTGGATATATTCGTTGCAATGCTGCGTTAAGGCAGCAACATTGTCTGCTTCGGCCTGATAGTCGGGTGTGTAGATGATGACATCCTTGCGCAGGATGAGACGGCCGCTGCGCAGGCCGAGGAAGCGGCGTATGCGCGAAACATAGGCATCAAGATTAAACACCACGGAATCGTTGTTGGCTTTGTAGGTGAGAAAAGCTCCGAGCGGTGCCAGTACAACGGTGCTGATCCACATGCCGTATTCCACGGTGACGGAACCGTCGCGTGCCAGCTTCATCCCCGAAGTGTTGATGATGTAATAGATAATGAAGATAATCACCGATATCACGGTGGGCAGGCCGAGGCCTCCCTTGCGGATGATGGCACCGAGTGGTGTACCTATAAAGAAGAATATGAGGCACGACAGTGCAAGGGCAAATTTCTGATGCCATTCTATCATATGCTTGCGGGCGTTCTTGTAGCCATCCTCGGTGATGGGCTTCTCAAACTGTAGGTCGGTGAGTGCACCGTTGACAGTGGCCTGTACATCTTCTATAACATTGAGCCTGCGCTCTGTAGAGAGGTGCTCCCACAAGCTGTCGGTGCGCAATGAGCGGAGAGCAGCACCTTTGCAGGCTTTGAGCGAGTCGGCTTTGCTCACTATGCCGTTGCTCAGGTAGCGTGCATTCAGAGCTGTATAGTAGGTTGTGCCAATGCTGTCGCTGACTCTGGTGATTGAATCGGCACCGCGCGACAGCTCGCGCAGATTCTTCACCTTGGCCATTCCGGCAAAATAGTCGGCATCTATCAGGTCAAAGCCGGAGTCAAAGTTGATAAGCAGCTTCTTTTCATGAAAGGTCTCGCGGTCGTAGGGCACCTGTGTCTTATCTAAAAGAGCCGTAGAGCGGGCTTGAAGGTTCTCAAACTGCTCACCGTCGAAGATGGTGAGGCTCAGAAAATGCTTGTCTGCCGTGGTTTCAAGGCGGGCAGAATCGGCAACAACGATTTGGGCGTTCTGGAAACCCTGGTCTACCTTATATATAATGACATGATAGAGCATGCCGGTCTTAGCATCTTTGTGGTCAACATAGATGTTGATGTTAGGTATGCCGTTATAGAACATGCCTTCGGGTATCTCGATGGCCGGGCTGGTTTCTTTCATCGTGGCAATCATACGTGTCAGCTCCTTCTGCGCCTTCGGTGATGTGTCGTTCTGGAATACAAACGAAATGCACGCCATTGCCGCACTGAAGATACCTATAGGGGCCATGATGCGACGCAAGGGAATGCCGGCAGCTTTCATGGCCGTCAGCTCCAGCTGTTCACCCATATTGCCGAACGAAATGAGCGAGGCCAACAGCAGCGAAAGCGGCAATGCCATAGGCACAAGAGTGATGCTGGCATACCAGAAAAACTTGGCCAGAATCTCCATAGACAAGCCTTTGCCGATGAGCTCATCGACATATCGCCACAGAAATTGCATGATGAGGACGAACAGGCAGACAAAAAAAGAACCCGCAAAAAGCGTAATGAACTTTTTGAGGACAAACAGGTCTATTTTCTTAATGACGGCCATTGGCAAGATATCCGCGCAATTTGGCTGCAAAATTACTATTTTTCAGGGGTAACTCAGTGCTGATTCGTGTTTTTTATGCAGCACCGCCGAAGCCCCGATACTATAAATGCAACAGAAAAAATAGACGGATGAGGAAAAAAGACAGCAAAAGATTTGGAGATAGAAAGAAGAATATTTACCTTTGCACTCGCAAATCCGAAAGGGTTGTGGACAATGGCGCGATAGCTCAGCTGGTTAGAGCGCATGATTCATAATCATGAGGTCCCCAGTTCAATCCTGGGCCGCGCTACTCCAAGGGTGCTTTTACTTTCAATGGTAAAAGCACCCTTATTACTTCTGACAAAAAAGACAAAAGCCGAAGCAATAAGTCACATTTCGCAGGAACCTTTTGTGCATGTGGATGTTTTTACTTACTTTTGTAGTGCTATCAAAATCATAAAGAATAGAGACATGTTCGACGTAAAACAATGTTTGAGCGAATGCGAAGAAAAAATGGAAATGGCTGCCCTGTACTTAGAGGATGAGCTTTCGCATATTCGCGCCGGCAAGGCCAATGTCCACATACTGGACGATATTCGGGTAAATTCGTATGGAAGTATGGTTCCATTGAATAACGTATCGGCCATCACTACGCCAGATGCACGCACCATAGCCATCAAACCGTGGGATAAATCGATGTTCAAGCCGATAGAAAAGGCCATCATGGACTCCGAAGTGGGTATAACTCCCGATAACAATGGTGAAATAATACGTTTGGCCATACCGCCATTGACAGGCGAACGCCGTCAACAATTGACCAAACAATGTGGAAAATCAGGCGAATCGGCCCGAATCGTAGTGCGCAATGTGCGTCGTGAAGGCATAGAAAAACTGAAGAAAGCCATCAAGGAAGGCCTGAGCGAAGACATGGAAAAGGATGCCGAGACACAACTGCAAAAGATACATGACAAGTTCATGAAGCGCATTGATGAAGCCTTGGCAAATAAGGACAAGGAAATCATGACCGTCTGAAAGGTCTCGTTTTGAACAGATGGCGCATGAGAATGGAAACAAAAGCTATTCTTGTGCGCCATTGAAATATCTTATAAGAGTTGAAAGGAATCGTCATCAAAAACACGGGAAGCTGGTATGAAGTACGCACTGAAGACGGCACATCCGTACCATGCAAGATAAAAGGCAAATTCCGCTTGCAGGGAATACGCAGCACCAACCCCATCGCGGTAGGCGATTGCGTGGCCATCGAAAAGAACAACGAAGGGACAGCCTTTATCACCGAAATCGAAGCACGCCGTAATTATATAATAAGGAAAGCCTCCAATCTGTCCAAGCAAAGCCACATCCTGGCTGCCAACATCGACCAGGCGCTTCTTGTTGTCACCTTGCACCACCCTGAAACATCAACGAAATTCATTGACCGCTTCCTGGCTACAGCCGAAGCCTACCGGATACCTGTCATCCTGCTCTTCAACAAGTCTGACCTGTATACAGAACAGGACCGCAAAGAGGCCGATAGTCTTTCCCATCTTTATGCATCCATGCACTATACTTGTCTTATTGTTTCAGTAAAAGAGAGGCAGGGCTTGGAGCCACTCCCCTCATTGCTGCGCGGAAAGACTACATTGCTGGCAGGCCATTCAGGAGTGGGCAAATCGGCATTGCTCAACTTCCTTATCCCCGATGCCGATGTCCGCACGGCCCCCATTTCGGAAGCCCACGATGCGGGAATGCACACAACAACATTCAGCGAGCTTTTTGAACTGCCTTTCGGTGGGGCTTTGATTGACATTCCCGGCGTGAAAGGATTTGGCACATTCGATTTTGAGAAGCACGAAGTCTCTCATTATTTTAGGGATATATTCAGTGTGGGGCACGACTGCCGCTATTCCGACTGCACACATACCGGAGAACCCGGGTGCGCTGTCGCTCAAGCTGTCGAGGCACACAGAATAGCTGCCTCACGCTATCAATCCTATCTGAGCATGCTGGGCGATAAGGACGAAGCCAAGTATAGGGAAAGCCAATAACGCTTATTCAAAATATAAGGTCAGCACAATCATGTTTGTCCGCGCATTGTCTATAGAGCGTGTGAATATCTCTTTCGTCTTATCCTGCAAGTCCTTGCGGTTCTTTTCCAATATATTGTTTAGCCCGAAGCAGAATTTCAACTCAGGTATTAGCTTGAAGAACGGCAGGTAGTAGTCACAGCCGAAGCCAATCTCGAAAAAACTGTTGAAAGGTTTCAGTTTGATATACTGGTCGTTCTTCGTGGTCAGGTCATACATCAGATTAATGCCGGCCATAAAGTAGGGACGGTAATTGTTGAATCTCGGAGCACTGAACTTTATGTCAAATGGAAAAGAGATATACGTTGACTTGACATCCTGGAAAACCCTTTCATCGTTCTTCTGGTTGCGAAAGGCCACATGCTTAGTGCCGAAATGCATAGTTGGCAGGATGCGTAGTCCGATGTGCTTATGCAGCCTCCATTCGCCCAGTATGCCCACAGTGAACCCCGGGTCAAAACGGTTGTTGCTGGCAAGCCATTGATCGCCGGTTTCAGGGTCGGTCAATCCGTTGTTCTTCAGATGCAGACTTTCGTTGTGCAAACCTATCATGAACCCGTAATGGAACTTGCGCAAGTCGATATAAGGCCTGTTTTGTAATTTCAGCTCCTGTCCCAATGCCTCTCCGGCCGTCAGGCAGGTGAAGAGCAGTGCAAGCGACCACCACTTTCTCAAGAAATGTAATGTTGAAGTTACCATATATACATTCATAACGGCGTTCTTCCGTTTTTATTATTCTATGAAAGCCGAAATTCAAATCAGTCTTTCGTTTCACGGCTTCGCGGCTAAAAACTTCATGAATTTCTTTGGCCTTTGCTCAACTTGCATTACCTTTGCAGCGGTTTAACTTATAAAAGAAATTGAATTATGGCTTATGTAATTGGAAACGATTGTGTCGCTTGTGGCACATGCATCGGAGAATGTCCCGTCGGAGCAATCTCAGAAGGTGAAATCTATGTGATAGATCCCAATACCTGTGTAGATTGCGGCACATGTGCAGATGTTTGCCCTTCAGGTGCAATATCTCCGGGCGCATAACCCTTGGTTTTAACGCAAGAAAAGGGCGGGAGAGAAGCTTCAATGCTTTTCTCCCGCCCTTGCGCATGATATTCTTGCCGGAATCTTTTTGCTTAATGGCAGAAAAACCAATAAAAACTCCGAGTTATTAGAGTTTTATTGAGAAAAGTTTGTGCGTATCAACAATTATCTTTAAATTTGCACTGACTCGCAATTGGCCCGTTTGTATGGGATGGTGGGTTATTTACTGGTAAAGGACGTTTAAGTACGTTGAACTTCAGATCTCAAATCTCGCAAATTTGACAATCATCGGAAGGGAAATGGCAACAAAGACGTCTACAAAGTGAGTATTATATCTGCACTCAAAAGTTTTTGTGTGTAGTCGTGTAATATATCACGGCGTGGGCTATCTGTGTTGCTTATCCTCGATGATGGGCAATGCGAGAGCCTGAGACCTGGGATAGGCGGAACAAAGACTCCCACGTCTTTTTTAGTATCTATAAGTTTCAATATTAATTTCTGCTTATTCTTGGGTTGTCTTCAAGCATTACTTCTTTGTAGATGAGAAAGCGTAAACAACAATTGTCAAGAAGTTACAAGAGACAGATTTTATCAGATATATTCTCTTTGTCGCAAAGAGACATTGATAATTTGTGCTTGAATTTAGGAGCTGTAGGAAAGAATGATAGATTATTTATGAAATCGAACAATCCCAACGATCCTAAAATGGCATTGAATGCCTATGATAATGATTTGTATTTTTCAAACGGATACATATGCTCTTCAGTATTCCTTCTCGATATGATTCATTTTGGTAAATCATATCTGCGCAAAGACAGTTACTTGTATCCAGCCCTCTTTTGTTTCAGGATGTTCCTTGAAATAATAATGAAATTGATAATAGTCAATTTGTCTATTTGTGATGAACAGAAAATTAAAGGCCATAATTTGACTAAAAATGGGAGATCATAAAGAATAACTACAATGAGCCATTTGAAGGCGATGAAGTAAAAGGCATTGAATCTATGATTAATGAGCTTAGCGAATTAGATTGTAATGGTGCAACTTTCCGCTATCCTAAAATCCTTAATGAAAAAGTGTGTAAAGGAAGCCGCACTATTAAAACAATGATAGGCGTGACATTTATAGATGTTGCAAATATAAAAGAAAAAATCCTTCAACTTTACAGATTCTTTGAGGGATTACATGAGAGTACAATTCATTACAATACAATGTTTTACTTATAAATTATCATTATGAAAAAATCAAAATTTATTATTGTCATTTTTATGGCTGTGCTATGTTGTGCATGTAATGGGGATAACAATGACGAAGATCTCGATTCTGGAAGTGGTAACAAACACGATGTCGCTGTAACAGGTGACACAGTTGAAGTTGGGTGGACAACGGCGACCGTACTCGGATACATAAATCTCAATCAACTTCCACAGTCTGTCACTCAAAAACGAATGGGTATTGTTTATTGGGAAGCAGAAAGTTACACAGTAAAGGATATGGAGAACATAGAATATCTTAGTAGCTATGGTCACTGGGAAGGGACAAATTGTTTCTTTAAGAAGAATTGTTTAAGTGTGGAGTTAACGCGGCTTCTTCCATCAACGTCTTACTCATACCGGACATTCTTGATATCATCAGATGGTACATACTATTTTGGCGAAGAGATTAAAACGTTTGTAACGCAAGAAATGAAGCATAATGTTGTTGTGTCTACAGATGTAACTCCACAATTAGTCCGCGGGACATTATATAGAGTAAATATAGCATTCAAAGTAGATATGTCTCTTTATCCAAAAAGTGAACAAAGTGAAATCCGTAGTGGAATTATTTTCAGTACAAATAGAGAAAGTATAGTGGACTATATGAATAATCGCGAAAACAAGTCAGATCTTAAAATATTCGATCAGCATTATGTCTCTGGTTCTTACAACGAATTAGTCTATTATGATACAAAAGCCTATTATACCTCTTTTACTTGTATCAATGGATCCTATATATTTGGTGAGATTAAGACCATATAAACTTTAGCAATTAAGATACTTGGTATATAACGCCTTAGGCGATGATTCAAGGCTATAATACTAAAAAGCGCCATAAAGGAGCCAATATACAATCAAGAAGTTTGGATGTCCTCTATGGCGCAACTATGTTAAATGCGTAGCATGTATTTTTTTTAGATTGTGCTAGTCTGCTTCGTCCACTACACGATTTCAGAAGTATACTCCAGTTCGGGTTAAGCCAATTCATATGACAAGTGCAGATGAAGCATTCAGGCAATGCCACAAAATCTTTACCGTTTATGGAATACATGACGGTTTATAGAAATAAAGGTCCCGTATTCTGAATTCTACGTTAGAAAAGGCTCAATTGCATAGTGTCCTCTATAACGTACGCGGTAAGTGCCTTGGGTTTGTTTTCAAAGAAACAGTATGCTCCCAAGGCAGAAATCAGATTCATTATGAAATTCGAGACAGACCTATGCCGTGAGTGCACTATCTGAGCTGTATTCTTCAACAAGTCATTGATTGTTTCAATGATATTTTTGTCGAGTCAAACGATGACAAGGCTTTACTGACCTGTAGATTCCGCTAATCTGAATTTGCATAGGAAAAAGACAGGATGTCTACTCTCATAGGGAGTAACTCGAATACCTGTCTTTCTTTTCAGAAGCCATTTTGTGGATATGACAACCTTTTAGGAGGAAATCACAAGAAGTGTCTATTGATTCAGTTTATCAATCTAAAAACCGTCTATTAAAATCAGAAAAAGACAAGATAGTAGATGAGAAGCTCCCAGATACTATCTGAGGGGGCTCCACATAGTATATATGAAGCTCCTATGTAGTATATAAGAAGCTCTGATGTTCTATATAAGAGTTTCTCATATTTAAAATGAGAGGTTGCCGTATAGTAGATCGTTGATGCCCGGAAGCTATGTACTCTTAGGTCAAGTTGCAAACGTTGCAGAAAAAATTGCAGAAAAAATCACCGACGCATCAAAAAAAACCGCATTTCCTTTTTGCAATTAAAAATAAAGCACTACTTTTGCAATCCGAAAACGGGTAAGTGCTGTACGGCTAGCTCCCTTCGAATCCTCCAGGGCTTGACCGCAGCAAAGGTAGTTGGTTGTAGCGGCGCGATGTAAGTAGCTTGCCCACC
>DJPH01000032.1:37605-40086 GCA_002439755.1 Prevotellaceae bacterium UBA6417
CGAATCCGACAAGAGGCTCAAGACAAGAAACAAGGACATCTTCAACGAAAAGGAGATGTCTTTTTTTGATTGTTGCCAACCAAATCAAAAAGGCCTATGGAAGAAATTCACCTTTACCCAGCCGATTTGCAACAGCCATTGGAACTGCCATTCGCTGAAGGTGGCATCCGTGCCGGTTTTCCATCGCCTGCCCAAGACTTCATCGGCGAATCCATTGACTTGAACCGCGATTTGATAAATCACGCCGAAAGCACGTTTTATGCAAGGGCTGTGGGCGATTCTCTGAAAGACGCCAACGTATACGAAGGCGACATATTGGTAGTCGACAAGTCGCTCGAGCCACGCGACGGTGACATGGCCGTTTGCTGTGTCGATGGAGATTTCACGCTGAAGTTCATAGAAAAACATCCCGACTATCTGCTGCTGCGTCCTGCCAATGCGGCCTACAAGCCCATCAAAGTCCTTCCCGACGATTATTTCATGGTGTGGGGCATCGTCACGTATATAATTCACAAGGTGCGCCATCGGAAATGATCGGAGTAGTAGACTGCAACAATTTCTTTGTGAGCTGCGAAAGGGTGTTCCATCCCGCTTTACGCGGCAAACCGGTCATTGTGCTTTCCAACAATGACGGCTGCGTCATAGCACGCAGCAATGAGTCGAAAGAGATGGGAATCAAGATGGGCATGCCGTTCTATCAGATCAAAAGGCTTGTGGAAAATGGAGAGCTTCATGTGTTTTCAAGCAATTTCGCCTTGTATGGCGACATGTCGCGCAGAGTGATGTCGGTGGTGCGCGGAATGGTAGGCCACATCGAAGTCTACTCTATCGACGAAGCCTTTCTTGACCTCAGCGGAATTTCCGACTTTACAGCATTCGGGCTGGCACTTTCTGAAAAGGTGGAACGATGGACAGGCATTCCCGTCAGCGTTGGGATAGCAGCAACGAAAACCTTGGCAAAGATGGCAAGCCGCTTTGCCAAAAAATATAAAGGCTATCGCGGATGCTGCGTAATCGACACGCCCGACAAGTGCCAAAAGGCTCTTGGCCTGTTTCCCGTAAAAGATATATGGGGCATTGGCCGGCAATATGTAAAGCAGCTCGACTATTATGGAACAAAGACGGCAGCCGATTTTCTGAAATGGAACAGGCAACGGGTGGCGCGTGAGTTCGGACAACCGGGCGTGCGCACCTGGCTGGAATTGCAGGGAATTCCGTGCTGCGATCTGGAAATGTCGGCCGGTAAAAAAAGCATCACGCGCTCACGCAGCTTTCATGAAGCCATTGCCGACTACGAACAACTGCGTGCCGTCATTGCCGACTTCGCAGCCATTTGTGCCGCCAAGCTGCGCACTCAAAAGGGATATGCCGCCGAAATCTCGGTATTCATTCATACCAATTACTTTCGCGCTGACCTGCCGCAATACAGCAATTCGGCACGGTTAACATTCGATGTACCGACGGCTGATGCGCGCGAATTGATCAAAGCCGCCGCTGCCGCCTTGAAAAAGATCTATCGCCCCGGATTTTCATACAAACAAGCCGGCGTCACCATGTCGGGCATTGTAAACGGTGCGGTACAGACGGCCTTGTTCGACCCCGTGAACCGTGTGAGACAGGAAATGCTATTGAAGAGCTTAGACAGCATCCGCAACAAGATGGGCGACAGTGCCGTTCGTATAGCCAGCCAGGGAAACAGCTTTGAGATTTCAAACCGGCAATTCACCTCGCATCGCTATACTACAGACTTGAACGACATTATTCAGGTGAAATTATCTTAGCCCATGACCATGCCCAAACATACTGACAGCCCACGGCAGGAAGCCCCGACGGAACGTTTGCAGGCAACCGACTATTTCGATACGCTTTACACCCTGTCATCGTTACCGGCTACACCTGAATCTTATTTGTCGCTATATTCGCTTTTGCAAAACATCTGCGAAAGCAAGTCGCCGCAAGCTGTCCTCTCCAACTTGTTCTCGCGGCTCAGCTACGTTTGTCGCCACTCTGGACTCACGCCTGCCGAAACGCAATCCATGCAGAGCCTACGACGCAAGTGCCATCATCTGTCAGAAACGGCCATAGACAGCACAATGTTTTTGTCCGACATCAGGCAAATGGCCGAATTCGTGGGGAAAGTATTCAGATGCGGCATACCAGAACGGTTGCGAAACTTGTTTCCTACCAAAATCGGGCAGGAAAAAGTCTTTTCAAGAAAAGCCTTCTATCCCTACTTGCGCGTAGAAGTAAAAAAATGGGACGTGCAATTTATCTATGCAGAAAAAGACGAAGCGACCAATGACGCACAAATAAAAATCGACTACAGGAAAGGAGGGTTTGACGGGGATCTGGAGTATATCGGAGGCTTGCTGAAAACCGAAATATCGTTGAACTTATTAAAGACTACGGTAACGGAAGACGATATCTACATGCCCGAAACCATAGTGGTGTATCCCGACTATCTGATAGAGGTTTCGTCGC
>DJPH01000054.1 GCA_002439755.1 Prevotellaceae bacterium UBA6417
ATTTCTTTGTGTTTTGCAACTATAAAGATACAACAATTTTCGCTAATCACCAAAATTACAGACGATTATATTTCGTCGAACTCACGTTATTTTATACATTGCAGATATATGCCGACTTTGCCGGCTATTCGCTGATGGCAATAGGAAGCGGGCAAATGCTGGGAATAGATTTGCCGGAAAACTTTCGCCGGCCATACTTTGCAAGAACCGTTACCGACTTTTGGCGCAGGTGGCATATCTCGCTTACCACATGGTTCAGGGATTATATCTACTTCCCCTTAGGCGGAAACAGGTGTAGCAAGGCACGCTGGGCATTTAATACCATCATCGTCTTTACAATAAGCGGCTTGTGGCATGGTGCTGCTTATACCTTTATTATATGGGGCGCATTCCATGGCCTTTGCATGGTGGTGGAACGTTTGGCTTATGGCAACCGCATAAAGACGATTACAAATGAAATAACCCTGCCGAATACATTACGGCTTATGCTCACGTTTACCATTGTCAACTTTGCCTGGGTGTTTTTCCGCGTGAACAACCTGAGCGATGTGGCTGTGGTTTTCAAGAAAATCTTTACCGACCAAGGCAGCTTGTTTGTGGACGTCGACACCATGTTCTATTGTTTTGTGTTTGTAGCAGCCCTATTTGTTGTTGAGTTTGCTGACGAACATTTCAAGGGAAAGATAAAGCTACTTGACAGCCGGCATATAGTTGTGAGGTGGATGGCATATATCGCCATGGTGATGGCCATATTGCTTTTCGGAGTACTCGACGGAGGTTCATTTATCTATTTTCAATTTTGAGAAGACATGGAAAAGAAAAAAGGTTTGTTCGCATTTTGTATGAGAGTGGTACTGCTGCTCATTATTCTTTTTGGAATTGACAGATTGGTGGGTGCGACTATTCTTGAATTGAAGAATGTCGGGTTGCAACGTAACCCTGAGAGTATGTCGCTCAAGACGTCCTATACAGTAGAGAAAGTGACAGCCGATGTTGTAGTTGTAGGGTCATCGAAAGCAAGTCATCATTATATACCGGAAATGCTTACCCGCCATTTGGGCATGACGGCCTATAACTGTGGTCGTGACGGGTGTTTCTTCCTATATCAGAATTGTATTGTCAACATGCTTCTTGATCGTTATAAGCCCAAGATGATACTCTGGGACATTCAACCGGGTTCGTTTACTGATAGAAACACGGCAGAAGAATATCAGAACTTCCGTTATCTGACTCCCTACTATCACAGTAGTCATTGGGCAAAGAGCTACATAGACAGTGAATCGAAGAAAATGCCTCTGAGAATGATGTCAGAGATGTATGGCTACAATTCAAAATTGCCGAGCTTTATTGTGCCGTTTGTTCTTCATCGTTCGTCTGTGATGAAAGGCTACATACCTTTAGAATCAACAGGCTATAATTATCCGGTGATGAAGTGTGAAAAGCCAAATGCTACCGGTGAAGTGTCAAATGAATATCTGAAACTCCTTGATGAAACCTTGAAGAGGTGCCACAAGGAGGGCGTGGATATTCGACTTTTTATTTCGCCGGTTTATTCAGTAAAGAACACTCTGACGCAAAAGGCGGAGAGAAAAATTTCGCGTATAGCAGCCGGGAATCATGTGCATTGTTCTGATTTTTGCTCTTCTCCTGTGTTTATGAGAGATTCCACGTTGTTTAAAGATGCCTCGCACTTGAACGACAAAGGCGCACGGGTGTATACCGAACAGGTGTTGAAAGAACTGGTAAGCGAATGAAGTGTACGGAAATGTAGTGACGGTGCAGGAGTGAAAGTCGCGATGTGCTGCAACTGTAGATTCAAGAATAATGGAGTCCTTTGACAAAAATAGAATGCCGCGACCGGCTATTCAGTGTTGCATACATCGCAAAACCGTATTTGTGCGTGCGTAAGTTTTGATTCCGGCGTTGCGAAGTTAAGCATAAGAGGTCGTCGGATACAATCTGAGGGCTTCCAATGTACAATCCGGGAGGCTCTAAGATTGTAGATAGGAAGCCCTCGGATTGTATGTGGCGACCCTTGAAGCCGTATTTCGTCACTGCCTTTCTGCAATGTTGTCTTTTCCTGTCACGTATGTTCTGTTGCAGCCACAACAGATATGCAGAAACCTGTAAAAGGTATATCCCTCACATATGCCAAAGCGAGCATTTTTTTTACCAAAGACAACGGAATATACGACAAAGCGAGCGTGAATTATCAAGTCGGAAATTTTTCGTCATGTAAACCGGTGCGGTGGTTGCATTCGTGTTTTCAGACATTTTCAGGGTGGCCGGTTATCGGCTTCTTTGTTCAAAATAAAGGGCTCCTGGCGTTAGTGTATTTCAACTGCAGTTTAAAAAGACGTTTGTTCCATAGGAAAATTGTAACTTTGCATGTTAAAAGAGACCGCATCGAATGGAACAGCAAGTATTGTCGGGCATGACATTGCCGGAGTTGCAACAAGTGGCAGCTGAGTTGAATTTGCCGAAATTTACGGCAAAGCAGATGGCTGCGTGGATATATCAGAAACAAGTCTTCAGTATTGACGAGATGACCAACTTGTCCAAGACAGCGAGAAAAGAGTTGGGGGCGCGTTTTATTTTAGGCCGTTCGCATCCTGTCGAAACGGTCGTTTCGGTTGATGGTACTGAAAAATATTTGTTTAAGACGTTGTCGGGCAAATACGTGGAGACAGTATATATTCCGAGCGGCGACAGGGCAACGCTTTGCGTGTCGTCGCAGGTGGGTTGCAAGATGGGGTGCAAGTTCTGCATGACGGGGCGTCAGGGTTTTCAAGGACAGTTGACCACGGCGGATATCTTGAATCAGATATATGGCATTCCTCATTTTGACAGACTAACCAACATTGTGCTGATGGGGCAGGGCGAGCCTTTTGACAATACGGATGCCGTCTTGGCTGTGTGCAAACTGTTGACGGCTGATTATGGGCTGGCATGGAGCCCCAAACGCATTACGGTCTCGACGGTAGGGTTGATGCATGGCTTGCGTCGCTTTCTTAACGAATGTGACTGCAACATAGCAGTAAGCCTTCATTTCCCCACGGCCGAACAGCGTGCCCAATGGATGCCTGCCGAAAAGGCTTATCCCATCGGGAAGGTGATTGAACTGTTGAAGAATTATGATTTTTGCAAGGACTTGCGGCCGGGCGAAGTGCGTGATGGTAGCCATCAGCGTCGTCTTTCGTTTGAATATATCATGTTTAAGGGCGTGAACGATTCTCAACAGCACGTACAGGCTTTGGCGGCTTTGCTCAAGGGATTGGACTGCAGGGTGAATCTGATACCGTTTCATAGCATTCCAGGAAGCCCTCTGCGAGGTGTTGATCCAGAGCAGATGAAGACGTTTCGCGACAGTCTGACGCATCGTGGAATCTATACAACTATTCGTGCTTCTCGCGGACGTGACATCGAGGCCGCATGCGGTTTGTTAACTACTTCGCGGCAGATGCAGAAAAAACGGCAGGCAGAGGAAAGGCTGCAGAGCCAAGAAATGTAATTTAAATAAGTAGTATGAATCATGGATGAAAGGACAATAAGGGTGGGAATCACCCACGGAGATACCAATGCCGTTGGCTACGAGCTGATTCTGAAAGCTTTTGCCGACGAGGCTTTGAGCGAGTTGTGCATACCTGTTGTGTATGGTTCGCAAAGAGTTGCTGCGTACCATCGCAAGGCATTAGGTCTTGACACCGGTTTTACTGTGGTCCCATCGGCTGCAGAGGCCGAGAGCGGACGGTTGAATATGGTGTCGTGTTTTGAAGATGAAATAAAAATAGATCTGGGACTTCCGACTCCCGAAAGTGGCCGCGCGGCCATGCTGTCTTTGCAGAAAGCTCTTGAAGACTATCGGAATGGTGATATAGACGTGTTGGTCACCTGCCCGATTAATAAGAAGAACATCTATTGTGACGATTTTCGTTTTATCGGTCATACAGACTTCTTGGAGCATGAGGCAGGGGAAGGCAAAGAGGCTTTGATGATTCTAATGAATCAGGTGATGCGTGTGGCGTTAGTTACGACCCATATGCCATTGAAAGATGTAGCCGGAGCTATTACTCAGGATAAGATAGAGCGTAAGATATCCATTTTCAACGAATGTTTGCATCGTGACTTCACGATATCAATACCTCGTATAGCTGTTTTGTCGTTGAATCCTCATAATGGAGATGACGGTTTGTTAGGAAATGAAGAGAAAGATGTGATAATTCCTGCGATAGAGTCAATGCGTGGAAGGGATATACAGTGTTTTGGGCCTTATTCGGCTGATGGTTTTTTTGGTGCCGGTTTATATTGCCATTTCGATGGCGTTTTGGCCATGTATCATGATCAGGGATTGGCCCCTTTTAAGGCACTGTCTATGTCTGACGGTGTAAATTATACAGCCGGTTTGCCAATTATACGGACTTCACCCGATCACGGGACGGCTTTTGATATTGCAGGTCAGGGAAAGGCTGACGAAAATTCGTTCAGGCAGGCTATTTATACAGCCATTGATATATGGCGAAATCGTCGACGTCAAGAAATGGCCGAGGCACATCCTTTGAAAATCGTTCCTCCTGAGCGCGACAGCAAGACATATTCGCAACGGAACGTGCAACACGAGATAGAATAATGAAGTTTGCGATTATTGCAGCCGGTGATGGTTCGCGTCTGGCTCAGGAAGGCGTGGAAGTGCGCAAGCCTTTAGTAAGGCTGAACGGAGAAATGATGATAGAGCGGCTGATTCGGATATTTATCAATCAAGGAGCCACCGGGATTGCTGTAATCATCAACAGCAAAATGCCCGAAGTGGCAGATTATATGCAAAAGAAACAAAAGGAAATGGTTGATTCATCCTGTCCTATTGATTTGGTGATAAAATCAACTCCAAGTTCGATGCATAGCTTTTACGAGTTGAGCCCTTATCTGGATGGTGAACCATTTTGTCTGACAACGGTTGATACAGTATTTGCAGAACAGGATTTTTCTGCTTATATCTCTTGTTTTAAAGAATGCAATGCTGACGGTTTGATGGCCGTAACAGATTATATCGATGATGAAAAGCCCCTTTATGTGGCTACAGATGAAGAAATGAATATTACAGGCTTTTATGATGAACAGCATGGATGCCGGTTTATATCCGGAGGCATTTATTGTTTGCGGCCGAAGGCATTGAACGTGCTGGCTCTTTGTATTGAAAAGGGACAAAGCCGGATGCGTAACTATCAGCGCTGTCTGGTAAGTGAAGGCTTGAAGTTGAAAGCCTATGCGTTTCCAAAAATATTGGATGTTGATCATGCCGGTGATATAGGCAAAGCCGAAGAATTTCTTAGCAATCAGGAATGACGACATTTGCAGGCATTATTCGTTCAACGGAATTTTCTCCGAATTCAAATGATTTGGCCATTATGCGAAAGGTGGCCGAGAAGTTGGAGAGCCGCTCGGCAACGGTATTCCTTGAAACAGAAGCGGAATTTGCCGAGGATGCGGAATTTGCCGATGCCTATTTTTCGATGGGGCGTGAGGAAAAGACTTTGAAAAAGCTGGCTGCCATTGAGGAGACAGGGAGGACGGTTGTCAATTCGACCTCCGGTGTTCGCAATTGCGCCCGTCCTGTCATTACGGATTTGATGCAGAGAAACGGAATTCCTGTTCCCCAAAGTTTTACATGGGATGTCCGCCTTGAATCGCTTCCGGAAGGTGTTATTTATCCCTGTTGGGTGAAACGCGGAGATTCATGTGCCAAACAAAAAGAGGATGTTTGCTTTGTCTGTAACGAAAAAGAATTGCGGCAAACAATAGCCGATTTTAAACGCCGCGGCATTTTTGTCGCTGTCTATAACCGGCATTTGGCGGGTGATGTCATAAAATTTTATGGCGTTGCGGCAACTGACTTTTTTTATTGGTATTATCCTACTCTCGGAACCGATTGTCATGGAAAATTCGGTTTGGAAAAGATTAACGGGCCGGCTCATCGTTTTCCTTTTGATGCGCAGGCCTTGAAGCGTGATGCCGATAGAGTGGCTGTTATCTCGGGAACTCCCGTATATGGTGGCGATTGCATTGTCGATTCTGAAGGCTGTTACCGCATCATTGATTTTAATGATTGGCCCAGCTTCTCGTGTTGCCTGGATGCCGCTGCCGAAGCAATAGCGAATTATTTATTATCTCAAATCAAGCAAAATGGCAATTACCAAAGGTGATATACAATCAACGTTCAAGTCAAAAGACACGGAAGAATGGTTGGACGTTTACTTTACCCGTCCGGTTGGCTATCTGTGGGCTCGTTTCTTCAATCATTTCGGCGTCCATCCCAATGTCGTGACTGTCCTTTCGATTATTTTGGGAGTTTTGGCCGGTTGCATGTTTTATTACAGGGATTTTACGCATAATATCTTAGGCGTATTGTTGCTGATGTGGGCCAATTTCTATGACAGTTGCGACGGGCAGCTGGCTCGAATGACGGGGAAAAAGACTCATTGGGGACGAATGCTTGACGGGTTTGCAGGCGATGTGTGGTTTTTTGTGATTTATGTAAGTATCAGCTTCAGGCTGATGAATCAGACGATACCTTTCACCACTCATGAGTGGTCGTTTTGGATTTTCTTGTTGTGTGCTTTTTCGGGCATCATTTGTCATGCCCGTCAATGCCAGTTGGCAGATTATTATAGGAACATACATATGCATTTCATGTTGGGTGTTTCGAGTGAATTCGATACTTCTGCGCAACAGGAGGCTTTGCTTGAGCAGACGCCTAAGAAAGGGAACTTCTGGTGGCGTGCCTTTTTGAAAAGCTATGTTCGTTATACCAAAGCTCAGGAAAAGTTGACGCCTCATTTCCAAAGGCTCATGAGTGTGATAAGAAATGAGCGTGGCGGAAAGGTTTCACCGCAGTTTTGCTCCGATTTCAGAAAGCAGAGTCTGCCTTTGATGAAGTATGCCAATATCCTGACATTTAATTGTCGTGCCATTACTTTGTACATAGCCTGTTTGGCCGATATCCCCTGGCTCTATCCTCTGGCCGAGATTTTTTTGTTTTCTTCATTGTCGCTTTACATGCAGCACAGGCACGAAAGTATGTGTGAGGATTTTTGTGTAAGGTTGAAAAACGGTGAGTATCCGAACCAATGAAGGCACTGTATCGAAATATCTTCTTCTTGTTAGGGCTCATTGCCGTGGTTGTGATGTTGCTTACATTCGACATGGACTATCGCGAATTGTGGCATCAGATAAAGAGGGCCGGTTACTGGTTTTTTGCAGTAGTAGGCATTTGGCTCATCATCTATCTGTTCAATACCTTGTCATGGTTCTGCTTGATTAAGAACGGAAAAACTCCTTCTCCGGTCGGTTTTTGGCGCACATATAAGCTCACGGTTTCAGGTTTTGCCTTAAACTATGCCACTCCCTTTGGCTTGATGGGTGGCGAGCCTTATCGAATCATGGAATTATCGCCTTTTCTTGGTGCCAAGAGAGCCACTTCGTGTGTGATACTATATGTGATGATGCACATATTCTCTCATATCTGTTTTTGGCTGGCTTCCGTTTTGCTCTATATTATAATGTATAAGGTATCTTTTGCCTCCGGCATATTGCTTGCTGTCGTAACCGTGTTTTGTCTGTTGTGCATTTATTTTTTCATGAAAGGCTATCGCAACGGCATGGTGGTAAAAACCTTCAGGCTGTTGCGCCATATTCCATTTGTAAAGCATTGGGCGGATAGATTTTATGAAGACAAGAAGGAAGCGTTGCAGCAAATCGATGCCCAAATAGCCGAATTGCATCGCCAGCGTAAGGCTACGTTTTATAAATCGTTCTTTTTTGAATTCACTGCGCGCATATTGACGAGCGCAGAGATTTTCTTTATTTTGAAAATACTCACCCCCGATGTCAACTTTTTTGATTGCGTGCTGATAATGGCTTTTACCTCATTGTTTTCCAACCTGTTTTTCTTTTCACCCATGCAGTTGGGCGCGCGTGAAGGCGGTTTTGCTTTGGCAGTAAGCGGTTTGTCCCTTTCGGGCGCCTTTGGTGTCTATGCCAGCCTGATAACGCGGATCAGGGAATTGATATGGATTGCAATAGGGGTGATATTGATGAAGTTTGGCAACAGCAGAAGACTATAAAAAATGGAGAGATTGAATAAATGCAACATTCAGGGGCTGCTATTCGATTATGGCGGCACACTTGACACAAATGGCCGGCATTGGGCGAACGTCCTGTGGGAGAGTTACAGGCGCATGGCTGTACCTGTAACCGAGGAACAGTTTCGCTCGGCTTATGTGTATGGTGAAAGGGCTTTGGCCAAATCACCGATAATCGGCATGGACGACAATTTTCATGTATTGCTGTTGAAAAAAGCCCGGATAGAGCTTGCTTTTCTTCGTGAACAGGGCTTTTGGAAAGCCGATGCGGCCGATGCAAGTAGTGCGGCAGAAAGAATTGCCGCCTATTGCTACGAATATGTATGCCGTCAGCTGCAACTTTCGCGGCATGTCCTCGAACAGCTTTCACCTCACTATCCCATGGTGATGGTGACCAATTTTTATGGCAACATGAAAAGCGTGCTTGCCGACTTCCACCTCAGCACGTATTTCTCTTCCGTTGTTGAATCAGCGCTTGTAGGTGTGCGCAAGCCCGATCCGGCGATCTACAGGAAAGGCACAGAAGCTTTGGGACTGCTTCCCGGCGAGACTTGCGTGATAGGAGATTCGTTTGACAAGGATATAGTTCCGGCGCATGCCTTAGGCTGTCATACCATTTGGCTGAAAGGCGAGGAGTGGAAACCCGAGGAACACGACACCTCGTTGGCCGATGCCGTAATAACAGGCATAGAACAGCTGCCCGGAGTGTTGCTTGGAAATCTTAGACGCAGAAAATAGCGCAAGCAGCAAAGAAAATCTGAAAAGGAAGGCTGTCAATTACGCTACAGATGGTGTGTTCGTAAAGTCAGACTGATGGCAATTGGTAAAAAGTGCCTGTCATATGGTCAAAAAAGATACAGCAAGTGATATTGTAAACAGGGATTTGCAACAATGGCAATAAAAAAACAATCATTGTGGTTGATAGAATTAATAAATATGGCTATATTTGCGTTTGAATTGAAACGCAAGTAGAAATATTGGCTCAAGAATCAAACAAAGGAATATTATTAAAACATCATAAATCATGAAGAACAATGGAATAGCACCTGCTAAAGGCAAATTGGGCATAATGGTAGTTGGCTGCGGAGCCGTGGCAACCACATTTATGACGGGTGTCTTGATGGTGCGCAAAGGGTTGGCCAAGCCTATTGGCTCGATGACACAATATGACAAGATGCGTGTTGGCAGAGGTGCCGACAAGAAATATCTTCACTATTCGGAAATCGTACCTTTGGCCAAGCTGGACGATATCGTGTTCGGCACATGGGATGTTTATCCGCAGAATGCCTATCAGGCTGCGATGTATGCCGAAGTATTAAAAGAGAAAGACATCAATCCGGTGCGCGATGAATTGGAAAAAATCGTGCCGATGAAAGCCGTGTTCGATAAAAACTATGCAAAGCGTCTTGACGGTGACAATGTAAAGGATTGCAAAAGCCGCTGGGAGATGGTAGAAGCTTTGCGCGACGACATCCGTACTTTCAAGAAAGCCAACGATTGTGATAGAATCGTAGTGATATGGGCTGCATCAACGGAAATCTACGTTCCCGTAGATGAAAAAGTGCATGGAAGCCTTGCCGCTCTCGAAGCCGCCATGAAAGCTGACGACCGCGAGCACATCGCTCCTTCCATGTGTTATGCCTATGCAGCATTGACAGAAGGTGCCCCATTCATAATGGGTGCCCCTAACACAACAGTCGACATTCCTGCCATGTGGGAACTGGCCGAAAAGACAAAGATGCCTATCGCCGGAAAAGACTTCAAGACCGGCCAGACGCTCGTCAAGAGCGGATTTGCTCCCATCATAGGGACGCGTTGCCTTGGCTTGAGCGGATGGTTCTCGACCAATATCCTCGGAAACCGCGACGGCCTTGTATTGGACGAGCCCGACAATTTCCGTACAAAAGAGGTGAGCAAGCTGTCAACACTTGAAACCATTTTGAAAGCCGACGTACAGCCGGATTTATATACAGATTACTATCATAAGGTAAGAATCAACTATTATCCGCCGCGCAATGACAACAAAGAAGGGTGGGACAACATCGATATCTTCGGTTGGATGGGCTATCCCATGCAGATAAAAATCAATTTCCTGTGCCGTGACTCGATTTTGGCAGCTCCTTTGTTGCTCGATTTGACACTGTTGAGCGACCTTGCAGCGCGTGCCGGCCGTTATGGCATACAGCGCTTCCTGAGCTTCTTCCTCAAGAGCCCGATGCACGACTATACAAAAGGCGAAGAAGCCGTGAACAACCTGTATCAGCAGTATACCATGCTGAAGAATGCAATCCGCGAGATGGGCGGATACGAAGCTGACGAAGAAATAGATTAAACAACATACAAGACAGGCAACTGGCCTTTTAATGAATCAGTTAAGCGGCCGTTGCCTGTCTTTGTATATGTATGTCTTTACAGATTGAAACTTCCTTGCATGAAGGAGGCTCGGCCTTTCATCGTTATAAATGATAAAAACTGCTTTCCCGTAAACTACAAGAAAACCATATGCTCCTTTTCCAAAATTCGAAATACCATTTTACCTATTCAAAAACCGGCATTTGCAAGCATGGCACATTCAGAATTAAATTGTTGCTTGTAGCGATTTTGCTGTGTGTCTTCCAAGCGGCTGAAGCACAGCGAGAAGCGCGCATAACAGGAGTGGTGACCGATGCGAAGACGGGACTTCCCATCCCTTATGCTTCGGTTCACTATCAGGGAAAGACAGCCGGAACGACAACCGACTACGAAGGAAAATTTTCGGTGGTAAGAATAAATGATGCCTTGCTTGACATTGCCATCATCGGTTATGGAAAACAGACAGTGAAAGTAACAAATGCCACAACAACCCTTTCGATAAAACTCAAGGAAGTAGAGCGGATATTGGGCAATGCCACCGTCAAGGCCAAAAAACAGAAATATAAGCGAAAAGACAATCCTGCCGTTGAACTGATGCGCAAGGTGATTGCGGCCAAAGGCCGGAATGACCTGCATAGACACGATTTTTTCAGTTACAGCAAATATCAGAAGATGACATTTGCCGTCAACGAGTTTACTGAAAAGGTGTATAGCGATGCCAACTTCAAGAACATGCCGTTTTTGAAAAACCATGTAGAGACTTGTCCTGAGACAGGCAAGCTGATTTTGCCGGTTTCTGTACAGGAAACCATGTCAAGGCATATTTATCGCAAGGATCCCGAATCGGAAAAGGATATTATTACTGGCAAACGCGAAGAAGGTGTCAACCAGCTCCTTAATACCGGAGACATTCTCAATACGCTTCTGGAGGATTGCTTTACGGATGTTGACTTGTACAAAGACAATGTGCGTTTGTTGCAATATCCTTTTATCAGTCCCATATCGGATCATCTAGCACTCAGTTTTTATCGTTACTTTATCGTTGACACACTGATGGTCGATAACGACAAATGTATCGAGGTGTCGCTCACACCGAGCAATCCGCAGGATTTTGGCTTTATGGGAAGCCTTTTCATTATGGCCGACAGCACTTATCGTCTGCGTCGTGCCAGCTTGGAAATACCGAGACGCTCGGATGTGAATTTTGTGGAGCATCTGAACATAGATCAGGAGTTTGTTACACTCCCGACAGGTGAGCAGGTATTGTCGAGCGACAAGATGACAGTTCAAATGAAGCTGGCCAACTTTCTGAGCAAGTTCCAAGTGCAACGAGGCTCGTATTATTCAGATTACAGCCTGTCGGAAATACCTACGAAAGAGTTCAAATTTTCGGGGCCTCAGATGACAGATCCGAATGCACAGATGCGCGACCGCGCATTTTGGCAAGACAAACGCCCCGTGGGGCTTACAAAGAGCGAGGACGACATGGGCGGTCTTATAAAAAGCATGGAGCAGATGAAGAATTTCAAACTGTTCCTGTTTGTGGGAAAAGCCTTTATCGAGAATTTTGTTGAAACAACTACATCTCCCGAACGCCCGAGCAAAGTTGATATCGGTCCGGTCAACACAATGATTTCCCAAAACTTCATTGACGGTCTCAGGCTGCGCCTCAGTGCACAGACTACGGCCAATCTGAACAAACATCTATTTGGAAAAGGATATTTGGCCTACGGCTTTCGCGACAAACGCTGGAAAGGGCTGGGCGAATTTACCTACTCGTTCAATGAAAAAGCTTATCTGCCTCGCGAATATCCGATGAACAACCTTGTGATTTCATATCAGTCGGATGTAATGTCACCGTCAGACAAATTCATGCCGACCGATAAGGATAATGTCTTCACCTCGTTCAAGTTTACGAAAGTAGATCAGATGATGTATTTCAACCGCCTGAAATTGAAATACCAGAAGGAATGGCAGTTTGGCTTGCGATTTGAAACGGAATTCAATAAAGAGCGCGATGAAGCCTGTGGAAAACTTTTCTACCAGAATATGGATGGTAGCGGACGTCCTTCGCAAGACGCCTCCTTGTATCAGCGTTATTTGAACACCACCTCGTTTACCCTGGGCGTCCATTTCCAGCCAAAGGCGAAGTATATCAATACAAAGCAACGCAGAATAACAGTCAACCGTGATTCGCCTATCATGTCGTTGTATCATACGACTGGCTTTAAAGGCTTCTTGGGTGGCGACTATACCTATAACTTTACGGAGGGACATTTGTACCAGCGCATTTGGGTGCCGACAGCCGGAAAAATAGATATACATCTCAAGGGAGGTGTCCAATGGGACAAAGTGCCATTTCCGTTGCTTATCATGCCGGCGGCCGATTTGTCTTACATTATAGAGGATGAGACATTCAGTATGATAAACAACATGGAGTTTTTGAACGACCGGTATGCATCGCTCATGGCCTCGTGGGATTTAAACGGAAAGATCTTTAATAGGATTCCGTTGATTAAGAAATTGAAATGGCGTGAATACATAGGAGTGAACGCCCTATGGGGAACGCTTACGGATAAGAACAATCCGTTTAAGAATCCACACGATAGCCGTCTGATGTATTTCCCGGGTCATTTTGATGCAGATGGAACCTATAATTATTCTTCTACCGTTATGGATCCGAAGAAGCCTTACTATGAGTTGGTTTTTGGCATACACAATATTTTCAAAGTGATACATGTGCAAATGGTAAGGCGCATGAATTATCTGGACAATCCAAAAGCAAAAGAGTGGGGCTTTCGTTTTATGTTTCGTATGACATTCTGATAATATGCGAATGAAGAAAATAGAAGAATGCCCTCCCGTGTTTATGCAAGAAAGTTTGTATTTTTGCCGCAAATAGAAGAGAAATGGATGAGACAGCCCTGCAAAATATAAAATTGCGTTATGAAATAGTAGGCAATTATGAAGGCCTTAACAGAGCATTGGATATAGCATTGCAAGTTGCCAAGACCGACTTGTCTGTGCTTATTACAGGTGAAAACGGAGTCGGAAAGGAAGTGTTTCCACGCATTATTCATGACAATAGTCTGCGTAAAGGAAAAAAATATTTTGCAGTCAATTGCGGTAGCATACCCGAAGGGACAATCGACTCCGAACTGTTCGGTCATGAAAAAGGAGCCTTTACGGGAGCAGTCGATTCACGTGAAGGCTATTTTGGTGCTGCAAACGGCGGCACCCTCTTTCTTGACGAAGTGGGCGAACTTCCCATGCCGACGCAGGCACGCTTGCTTCGTGTGCTCGAAACAGGTGAGTACATACGCGTAGGTGCAAGCGAGGTAAGGAAAACAGATGTGAGGATAGTTGCTGCGACCAATGTCAATATCCCGAAAGCTATTAGCGAGGGCCGTTTCCGCGAAGATTTGTACTATCGCTTGAATACCATACCCATAGCCATTCCGCCCTTGCGCGAACGAGGAGAGGATATTGCCCTGCTGTTTCGCAAGTTCTCCCTCATGATGAGCGAAAAATATCACATGCCTCCCATCCGTTTGACTGAGGCTGCCAAGCAATGCCTTATAGATTACAGATGGCCGGGTAACATCAGGCAGCTTAAGAACATAACAGAAAACATGTCGGTGACTTCGGAAGAGCGTGAGATTACACTTGACATATTGAAACGCTACATTCCGCAAGACAGCGAGACAACGCAATTGGTATCCATGAAGCCCTCTGAATCGGTTCACAGCTACGAGAATGAAAGAGATATCCTGTATAAAATACTCTTTGATCTGCGCCGCGATGTTACCGAGCTGAAAAACATAGTAAACAATCGGCATGCCGTGGAGAAGCAGGCCGAGATGCCCGTTGTATCTTCTTTTCCGCAGAAGATAGTAGAGAACCGCAATATACATCCATCTGATGAATATGTTGAGGATGCCGGAGAAGCTGTTTCCATGGACGATATGGAGCGTGATGCTATCCGCAAGGCCTTGTCGAGACACGGAGGAATGCGCAAGGAGGCAGCCCAAGAACTTGGCATTTCAGAACGTACACTATACCGAAAAATAAAAGAATATGGACTTGACTAAATCAAAATACTGGTTAATGAAACTATGTATGTCGGTTGCCGCTTTGTGGGTAATGTCAGGCTGTTCGGTTTCCTATAAGTTCAATGGCGCGTCAATTGATTATAATACAGTCAAGACAATTCAGTTTAGTGACTTCCCGCTGCGTTCCGCATATGTTTGGGCTCCCATGCATGCAATGTTTAACAATGAATTGCAGGATATCTATTCCCGTCAGACCAAATTGCGGCAAGTGCGTCGTAATGGCGATCTACAGCTGTCGGGCGAGATTGTTGAATACAGCCAATACAATAAAGGTGTTTCAGCTAATGGAACCTCTTCGCAAGTGCAACTTAAACTGACCGTCAACGTGCGTTTCACAAATAACAAAAAGCATTCTGATGACTTTGAGCGCAAGTTCACGGCAACGACAGAGTATGATTCTTCACGCCAATTGACGGCTGTGCAGGAAGAATTGGTGACACAGATGATTAAAGACATAACGGAACAGATTTTCAATGCAACCGTAGCAAATTGGTAGTCCTTTGTTGGTGTAAAAACGAACCAGATGGAGATAAAGACAATAGACCTTATACGCAACAGCGAGCTGCTAAATCAAGTTACCATAGACTATTTGCGCAAGCTGATAGTGCGTTATCCTTATTATCAGACATTGCGCTTGCTGTTGCTTGAGAACCTGTATAAGGTTCATGATACGCAATTCAATGAAGAGCTGCGACATTCAGCCCCATTGTTAGCAGACCGCAGCGTACTGTTCCAACTTGTGGAGGGAGAGCATTACGAAATAGAGCAGCAGGTGGCAGAAAATCCGGTTGGAGCTGAATCAGGCGATAGGACTCTATCGTTGATAGACGAGTATCTGTGCGATGTTCCGCAAGAAAAAGCCGCGCGTAAAACAACATCTGTAGAAGCTGCACAGGATTACGCTACCTATCTTATACAATTAGACGAAGAAGAGGAAAAAGCACTTTATCCGAAAGCTGCAAGGGCAGGTGACGAGGAAAAAACACCGGCGCGAAAACACCGTATAGTCTTGACTGAAAAAGATGACAGTGAAATGCAACTGCCAAGCGAAGAGGAACCGCAAAAAGAAGATTTCTTTACAGAAACATTGGCGCAAATCTATATCCGACAGCACAAATATGAGTTGGCTTTGGAAATTATAAGGGCACTAAGCTTGAATAATCCAAAAAAAAATAGTTACTTTGCAGACCAAATAAGATTTTTGGAAAAGCTGATACTGATAAATAAAAATAAAGTATAGATAATGTATAACGTATTTATTGTTCTAATTGTAATTGCATCCATCTTGATGATACTTATTGTGCTGATTCAAGAGTCTAAGGGAGGCGGTCTTGCTTCAGGCTTCTCTTCTTCAAATCAAATAATGGGTGTAAGAAAGACAACGGATGTAGTTGAAAAAACAACATGGGGGCTGGCAATTGCTTTGATGCTTCTGAGTGTGGCATGTGCCTATACAGCTCCATCGAAATCGGGTGCTTCGTCTGTATTGACCAAGCCAAATGCAACGGCATTGCCCACCGTTCCCGCAGCCAATCAGCAGCCAGCACCGGCAGCTCCAGTGCAAAATGGAGCCCAAGGCCAGGAAACTCCGGCAGCAGGCCAATCGCAAGCACCGATTGGCAATCGCTAATATCGAAAAGCTCTTATCTGAGATTTTATAACAGAGGCTGCCGAACGCACACGTGTGAGGTGACCTCTGTTTGCTTATGTATAATCTGTTAGTTTGGTCTTGAATGAATATTGCGGTTATCGGAACGGGATATGTGGGTTTAGTTTCCGGGGCTTGTTTTGCCCAAATGGGAAATGATGTTTCGTGTGTCGATGTTGATGCTGAAAAAATCGAAAATCTGCAACAGGGCATCATTCCCATATATGAACGAGAACTGGATGCATTGGTACAGAACAATTATCACGCGGGACGCCTTCATTTTACAACGCGTCTTACAGATTGCCTGGATAGTGTAGATTTGGTTTTTACCGCAGTAGGGACACCGCCTGACGAAGACGGGAGTGCAGATTTAAGCTATGTGTTGTCTGTGGCACGCGAAGTGGGACAAAATATGAGCCATTATTTGGTTCTTGTAACCAAAAGTACAGTTCCTGTCGGTACAGCGGAAAAAGTTCGAAGTGTCATTCTCGAAGAACTCCAAAAACGTGGAGTGAATATTCCTTTCGATGTAGCCAGTAATCCCGAATTTCTTAAGGAAGGCACGGCAGTAAAGGACTTCATGAGCCCCGACCGTGTTGTTGTCGGCGTTGACAGTGAACGTTCAAAGGAACTTCTTACGCGTCTTTATCATCCTTTTTTGTTAAACAACTTCCGAGTTATATTTACCGACGTGCGTTCTGCAGAAATGATCAAGTATGCGGCCAATAGCATGCTTGCCACACGTATTAGTTTCATGAACGAAATTGCAAACCTATGCGAGCTTGTCGGCGCAGATGTTAACATGGTCCGCAAGGGTGTTGGCGCGGATTTGCGTATAGGCTCAAAGTTCCTTTATCCAGGTTGCGGCTATGGCGGTTCTTGTTTTCCCAAGGACGTGAAAGCTCTTATACATACGGCAGAGGAGCATGGCTATGAGATGCGTGTGCTTAAAGCTGTGGAGGAGGTCAACCAGCGTCAGAAGACGGTGCTTTATGAAAAGACGGCTGACTATTTTCATCATCAACTTGCGGATAAGACAATTGCGCTTTGGGGGCTTTCTTTCAAGGCAGAGACCGATGACATGCGCGAAGCCACTTCTTTGGTTGTGATGCGTCTTCTTCTTGATAGTGGTTGCAAGATTCGTGTTTTTGATCCTCAGGCCATGGATGAATGTCGTCGTCGGATGGGTGAAAAGCTCTATTATGCCAAGGATATTTATGATGCTTCCAATGGGGCTGATGCCATTCTTGTCTTAACCGAATGGACGCAGTTCAGAATGCCCGATTGGGGAAAAATAGCTGCTGAGATGAAGCATCTTCTTGTTGTTGATGGCCGCAATCTGTATATTCCGGAGGTTGTTGAACGCTATGGATTCAAATACCTTTCTATTGGAAGAAAATAGGATGGTGCTTGTATGAGCCCTTTTGCCGGAGTTATGCCGGTGTGTTTGTCAAGTCTTATTTTTAGTGCTATATGAAAAGAAATTTCTTGTCTTTATTGATGCTGTTTGTTTGTTCCACTCTTTTTTCCAAGCAGCAGAAAACAGTTGAACACAGTTATCCAATTCAGCCGGTTCCTTTTACATCGGTCAAAGTCTGTGATGCTTTTTGGACTCCGCGTTTAGAAGTAAGCCGCGATGTTACGATTCCCATTGCTTTCCATCAAAGTGAGATAACCGGTCGCATCGAGCATTTTCGTCTTGCTGCTCATCCCAATGATACCATCAAACCGAAAGGTCTTTATTTTGATGACAGCGATGTTTTCAAGATAATCGAAGGCGCTGCTTACTCTTTGCAGACTTTTCCCGACAAAAAACTTGAGAATAAGGTTGATAGCATTATAGATTTGATTGCGGCCGCTCAGGAGCCTGATGGCTACCTGTATACTTTCCGCACGATGAATCCCAAATTTCACGGCAATGAGATGGTCGGCCCGCATCGCTGGCTGAATGTCGAACGAGGTTCGCACGAATTATATAACCAGGGGCATTTGATTGAAGGTGCTGTGGCTTATTATATGGCTACGGGCAAGCGCAAGCTTCTGGATGTAGCCATCAAGTCGGCCGATTGTATCTGCAAAGCCATTGGCCCCGGTGAGGGGCAGCTCAAGATTGTTCCCGGACACGAAGAAATAGAGCTGGCTCTTTGTAAGCTTTATCTGGTGACAGGAACAGAACGCTATTTGGACGAGGCCCGCTTTTTTCTGGATATGCGCGGACGCACAGAAAAAAAGTGGGAGTATATACAGAGCCACAAGCCGATAGCTGAGCAGACCGAGGCGGTCGGTCACGCCGTGCGTGCCGCTTATCTTTATTGCGGTATAGCCGATGTGGCGGCTCTCACCGGCAACAATGACTATGTGAAAATAATCGATACCATCTGGCAGGACATTATTCAACACCGTCTTTATCTGATTGGAGGCATTGGGTCGCGGCGTGGGAGCGAAGCGTTTGGAAATGCCTACGAGTTGCCGAACGAAACCGCTTATAACGAAACCTGTGCAGCCATTGCCTTGACCTTTTTGAATCAGCGCCTGTTTCTTTTGCATGGTGACAGCAAGTATATCGATGTCCTTGAACGCACTCTTTACAATGGCTTGCTTTCCGGTGTCTCTATGGAGGGTAATACGTTCTTCTATCCCAATCCATTGAGTTCTCATGGAGGTTACAAACGCAGCCATTGGTTTGGTTGTGCTTGTTGCCCCTCCAATATTTGTCGTTTTATTCCTTCATTGCCCGGCTATGTCTATGCGGTGAAAGGACGAAAGGTGTATGTCAATTTGTTCCTGTCCAATTCTGCTTCGCTTCAGGTGGAGGGAAAAACCGTTGCTTTGTCGCAGTCGACCACTTACCCGTGGAACGGAGATATCAAACTGACTGTAAATAAAAACTCGGCCGGCAATTTTGCAATGGCCATCCGTATTCCCGGTTGGTTGCTCAACCGTCCTGTTCCCGGAGACCTTTATTCCTATGCCGACGGCCTTCAGCCCAAATACGTTGTAAAGGTCAATGGAAAGCCTGTAGACGGACAAATGGAGCAGGGCTATTTTATAATTGAGCGTAAATGGAAAAAGAATGATGTTGTAGAAATAGCTTTCGATATGCCGACTCGTGTTGTCAAAGCCAATGAGAAAGTAAAAGACGACCGCGACATGGTTGCCATCGAGCGCGGTCCAATCGTATATTGTGCAGAAGAGGCCGATAATCCCTCCGGTGTATTTACAATGTTGCTTCCCACACGCCCTGAATTGTCGCTTGAGAAAGGTCCTGCGGCTTTGAAGGGTGTCGAAGGTGTCAGCGTCAAGGCGCAACGCCTGTCGTACAACAGTGACGGCCTTGTCGAGACTTCACCCGAAATCATGCATCTGATACCCTATTATGCATGGAATCATCGCGGAGCCGGGCAAATGAAAGTGTGGTTGCCTCAGGGAATACGTGAGGTTGAGCCTAAGAAACCTTGAGAACTTGTTTTGTTCCCGGAGTGCTTTGCTCCAAAATCAGTGCCTTTTGTTTTTGATTTGCTGCCTGTGAAAACCAATTTGCAGCACAAGAAAAAACAGGAGGCCAAGGCTCTTAAAATCGTTGTATTGCAGAACTAAAGAAAAGAATGCTTCCTGTTTTATTTGCTCCCTTGCAGGGAGTGACCGATCATGTGTTCAGAAAGGCCTATGAGGCTGTCTTTGCCGGTGTTGAAGAATACTATACGCCTTTTATCCGTTGGGAACATGGCAGTCTTCGCAACAAGGATGCGAAAGAGCTGGCTGTATTGGCCGAAGAACCTAAAACCGTTGTCCAGCTATTGCCGGCAAATCGCGACCAGGCTGTGTGTCTTGCCAATGAAGTCCGTGCCAAAGGCTATTCAAGGGCTGATATCAATATGGGTTGTCCTTTCCCGAAGATAGTACATGCCGGTGCCGGTGCCGGCTTACTGGAAAATCCGCAGCGTGTCAAAGAGGTTTTGAGCGTGGCCAACGAATTTCCTGATATAAAGTTTTCGTTGAAGTTGCGGTGCGGACTCAAATGCAGCGATGAATTATGGCAATTGACTGATATTATCAATGGCGTATGTCTTCATCATGTCACATTGCATCCGCGTACGGCCGGCGAAGGCTATGAAGGGAACCCCGACCTTGAAGTCTTTGGCCGATTTGTAAGACAATGCTGCCACAAGGTCGTTTATAACGGCAACATAACATCTTTGAATGATATAATTCGGATTGAAAAGGAATTTCCGGGTGTCGGGGCTGTTATGGTGGGGCGCGGTTTGGCAGGCCGTCCGGACATGTTGGCAGCCTTGGATCATGACAGCGATAAACGCAGGGCATTGTGCAGCTCTTTTTATAACCGCATATATGAAGCATATGCACGGCTGTTGTGTGGCGAGACCCAATTATTGATGAAAATGCAATCTTTCTGGCAGTTCTTTTTGCCTGATGCCGATCGAAAACTTAAAAAGAAGATTCAGAAGACCAACAGCCTGGCAATGCTGGAAGAGTGTGCCCGCAGGATTATAGCCGGATATCCTTTTGCTTGAAAAGAGATGACGTGTCAGAACCCGTCGGAAGAATGTGTCTGACGCAAAAAACGCATATTCGACTCGGCGGCGCGCATATAGTTGCTGACAAAAGGCTGTTTGTGAAACGACGGTGAAGTCTTTTCGATTATTTGCTTGATTTGCGGTGTCAGGATAGGGTATGGGTATTGGCTGCAAAGCATCATGAAATAGGTCGTACCCAAAATGTTGCTGTTGTTGTTGATGATGAATGCAGTTTCAAGGTCTTCGATTTTACTGTAAAGCTTGTCGGCCTTTCCTGCGAGCTGTTTATGGACTTTTGACGGGGATGCACCCGAAAGTATGAGCCTGGCTTCGCGGTTTGAAAGTTCGATGATTTGGTTTTCTATCTGGCTTTTTTGCTCAAGGAAGCGATAAAGCCGGTTGTTGAGCGAGCCTCCGGTGACTTTCTGCTCTACATTGTTGATCTTGATGCTTAAATTGGCGTTTTCTATGACAACAGGCATGACACTTTCATTGTCCATACACAATTCTCCCATGCAAGTCGAGTCGATCATGCCCATAAAATTGAACTTGCCGTGAATAACTTCACATGAATCAAGGTCACGCAGATGGTCATTGCTGGTAAGAACTTTCAAATACAGCATGCGTCCGTCTAAAGCGGACACGGTGGAGTCTCCGCTGATGTTGTACTGCTCGGAACATGAGGCAAGCAATACAGATAGCGAAACAAAGATATAGTATTTCAGTCTATACATTGTACAGCAGCATGGTTTGAACTAAAAACAAGGCAAATATAAAAACAATTGGCTCAACTTGTCTGTGTGCTTAACGCTATATATGGATTTTACACGTAATTTGAAAAGACGACGTTAACAGACTGTTCTCTAAAGTCGCTAACGCTGCCCATTTTGTTAATAAGCGTTTTTGCAGACAGTCAAGTCCTTTTGTCTTCTTTCTTGAGCTCGGCGGGAATGCGAAATGCCGTATAAAGTTCAAGCAGCGCGCCGATGCTCAGGCTCACCATCCATTCGTTGTGCGTGGTATATGGAATGTTGTACAAGTTGCCGAACATCAGTACTCCTGTAATGAGCAAAAAGATGGAGCCAAGCACTTGCTGTGAGCGCAAACGCTTTAATACAAGACTTTTTCCTTCATAGGAAGCCATAAATTGCATGGATGCGAATGCTATGACCCCTATGCTGTAGAGGTAAGGCGCGATGTTCAGCTTTGGAAGCCAAAGCATAGTTCCAAGCAAGAGAAGAATGCCTCCGGCCTGGTAGATGAAATTGTGCAAGGGTGTCAGTTGTTTCATTGCTTGCTGAATACGTAAATGTCCTCGTCAGGCTTTTTCATGAAGTAGCGTTCCCTTGCGATTTTTTCCATCGCATCGGGATCTGTATCAAGCAGCTTTAGCATCCGCGTATCTTTTTCGTATTGAGACCTGTATGAACCGATTTCTTCCTCCAGCTGTTTGATTTCTTCTTTTTGCTTGTAGAGGTTGTAATAGCTGTTAGGATCCAGAAACCCTACAATGAGGGAAAAAAGAATGATGGCAACCAAATATCTGTGGCGGCATATGAAATCCCAACAATTGCGCAGTTTTGACATTTTCGGATGCTTATAGTCTGTAATTCCCGGCAAAGTTAGTGAATCCTTGCAAGTTGACGAAAAAAACGTTGCCCTTTTATTTGATTTAGCATGGTTGCGGAGGTCTGATTCAGCTATTTTTCGTAAGTTTGCGGTAGTCGAAAAAAGACGCATTACAACCCCGATGGAGAATTTTATTGTTTCTGCCCGAAAATACAGGCCTGCCACGTTTGAAGATGTGGTGGGGCAGCAGTCATTGGCCAATACGCTGAAGCGGGCCATCATCAACCATAAATTGGCCGGTGCCTATCTTTTCTGCGGTCCGCGTGGAGTAGGCAAGACGACATGTGCCCGCATTTTTGCAAAAGCCATCAACTGCCTGCATCCACAAGCCGATGGTGAAGCATGCAACGAATGCGAGAGCTGCATATCGTTTAATGAACAGCGCAGCATGAATATACAGGAACTCAATGCCGCAGCAAACAATTCGGTCGATGATATCAGGCAAATCATTGACCAGGTGCGCATACCGCCGCAAATAGGCAATTATAAGGTAATCATACTTGACGAAGTCCATATGCTTTCGCAAAGTGCATCCAACGCTTTGCTGAAGACATTGGAAGAACCGCCTTCCTATGTAATATTTATCCTGGCAACGACCGAAAAGCAGAAAATCCTGCCGACAATATTGAGCCGCTGTCAGATCTTTGATTTCAACAGGATGGAAATCAATGATATTGTAGGGCAACTGATGAAAGTGGCAACCAATGAGCATATAGGCTTTGAAGAGCAGGCTCTGAATGTCATTGCACAAAAGGCCGATGGCGGCATGCGCGATGCCCTTTCGATATTTGACCAGGTAACAAACTATTCCGGAGGCAACATTACCTATGACAGTGTATTGAAATGCTTGAATGTCTTGGACTATGATTACTATTTCAAGATGACAGACGCTTTTATCAGGCATCAGGTGAGCGAAGCACTTTTGCTTTTCAACGACATAGTGAACAAGGGCTTTGACGGAGGCGTTTTCATTGGAGGGTTAGCCCGCCACATGCGTGACCTGCTGGTAAGCCGCGATGCTGAAACGACCCGTTTGCTTGATGTGGCGGAAAGTGTGAAGCAGCGCTATGCGGCGCAGGCCCGGCAATGTGGTCTGAAATTCTTGTACAAGGCCATTCGCAAGTGCGACAAGTGTTCCAATGAATACAAACTGTCGTATAATAAGCGGTTGTCCGTAGAAATCACACTGATAGAGCTGGCACAAAGTTCCGAAGACGATGACGGTGTGGGGCTTGTCCCTGGGCATCAAATAAAACCGATATTCAAGGAAACAGCAAGCCGGTCGGAATCTCCGGCTAAGTCAGTGACAGCGGCACCGATGAGCGTGACAGTGGTTGCCGAGACAAAGCATGCCGAAGCGAAGCCCATGCCCAAAGAACCCGAAAAAGAGCAAGAGGAATCTCATCTGCAAAGGCGGCATATACCAACCATACGATTGTCCGGTAAGCAGGAGGAGGCGAAACCTCAGCAGGTTTTGGGAGAAGCACCGGTGGAGTATGCCGCCGGAAAACCATTCGGACAAGCCGAACTGACCTATTATTGGAATCAGTTTGCCGCGGAATTGCCGCCGCAAGAGGCAGCCGTAAGCGGCCGCATGAGGCAGATGGAGGTAAAACAAGTGGGAGATACACAAGTGGAAGTGCATGTGAATAATGCGGAAGTGATGAATTTCATGTCGCGCTATATTCCACGGATTGAAGAATATCTCAAGAACAAATTGAACAATCGCGATGTGAAGATTGTCCAAAAGGTTCTTGTCACAAAAGAACAGTCGCTGCGTTACAGCCCACAAGAGCTGTTGAATAAATTAGTGGCCGAAAACACGGGACTGGCCAAAATGAAAGACAGTCTGGGCCTGGAGCTTGACTGAGTGACTACAAGTTTTGTCTGTCGAAGCGAAAACGGGCCAATTCCTCGTATTTCGTTCCGGGGCGTCCATAATTTGCAAAAGGATAGATGCTGATGCCTCCGCGAGGGGTGAAAAAGCCGGTTACTTCAATGTATTTCGGTTCCATTAAGCGAATAAGATCTTTCATGATGATGTTAATGCAATCTTCGTGAAAGTCTCCATGGTTACGAAAGCTGAAAAGATATAGTTTCAGGCTTTTGCTTTCAACCATTTTATGGTCGGGAATGTAGCAAATCCTTATTTCGGCAAAATCGGGCTGTCCCGTGATGGGGCAAAGAGAAGTGAATTCTGGGCAATTGAAGCGCACCCAATAATCGTTGCCGGGGTGTTTGTTTTCGAAAGTTTCAAGAACTTCCGGAGCATAGTTGGATTTATAGGAGGTCTTGCGGCCCAAAACTTTCAAGCCTTCGTTCTCTCTGCTATTCATATAATAAGATCTTTAAAGTCGCGGCCTTCTGATTTTTGCTTTAGATAGGATTCCAGTCCTTCACGTCTCAGACGGCAAGAGGGACAGTGCCCGCATCCGTCACCGGGGATACCGTTGTAGCAGGTAACCGTATTGTTCCTTATATTGTCGAGCTCGCCCAATTGGTCGGCAAGTGCCCAAGTTTCGCACTTGTCAATCCACATAAGGGGAGTATGAATGACGAATTGTTCGTCCATGGCAAGATTAAGGGTAACGTTCAAGCTTTTGATAAAAGCATCGCGGCAGTCGGGATAACCGCTGAAATCGGTTTGTGAGACACCTGTTACCAGGTGGCTTATGCCGCGTTCACGGGCGTATACGGCCGCAATGCTGATGAAAAACAAGTTTCTTCCGGGAACAAAGGTGTTGGGATAAGAGTCAGCCGGTTTTTCCTGATCCATTTCGATGTTTGGATTGGTCAGCGAGTTCTGTCCTAATTGGGAAACAAAAGAAATGTCCATTGTGTCAAAGTGGACGCCGGCGTTTTTGGCGAGTTTTTCGGCATATTGCACTTCTATCACATGCTTTTGCCCGTAGATGAAAGTCAGGGCGTATACTTCTTTAAAGTGGCGTTTTGCCCAAAACAGGCAAGTGGATGAATCTTGTCCGCCGCTAAACACCACCAAAGCTTTTTCGCGGTTTACTTCTAACATGATGTCTTCATTTTAGTTTTCAGGGCTGCAAACTTAAGAAATATATTTGATATGGCAAAAATGCAGCCTGGGCCTCTTTTCTTATGGCTTCAAAGTTTTGTTTTGGCAATTATGTATTTGCGGAAAAAGTAGTATTTTTGCACCTAAAATCAAGAATATGTTTGAGAATCTTAGCGAAAAATTAGAGCGGTCTTTTAAGACCCTGAAAGGCGAGGGTAAGATAACCGAGATAAATGTTGCGGAAACACTGAAAGAGATACGTCGTGCGTTGTTGGATGCCGATGTCAATTACAAAGTGGCAAAAACTTTTACCGATGAGGTAAAGGAAAAGGCAATGGGGCAGAATGTTCTTACTGCAGTCAAGCCCGGTCAATTGTTGGTTAAGATTGTACATGACGAGTTGGCCAAGATGATGGGAAGTACAGCTTCCGATTTGATTCTTGAGAATCGCCCGGCAGTGATTTTGATGTCGGGTCTGCAAGGTTCCGGTAAGACAACATTTTCCGGCAAATTGGCTTTATGGCAGAAAACAAAGAAAAATCGCAAGCCGTTGCTTGTTGCCTGCGATGTGTACCGCCCCGCTGCTATTGAACAGCTGAAGGTCGTTGGCGAGACAGTCGGTGTTCCCGTCTATAGCGAGCCTGGAAACATGAATCCGGTTGAAATAGCCCGTAATGCAATTAAGGAGGCAAAACAAAAAGAATATAATTTGGTAATTATCGATACGGCCGGACGTTTGGCTGTAGATGAAGAAATGATGAACGAAATCTCTAATTTGAAGGAAGCTTTGAATCCCGATGAGACTTTGTTTGTTGTTGACTCGATGACCGGTCAAGACGCTGTTAACACAGCCAAGGAATTCAACAGCAGATTGGATTTTAGCGGCATCGTTCTAACCAAATTGGACGGTGATACAAGAGGCGGTGCGGCACTTTCCATCCGTGCCGTTGTAAATAAGCCTATCAAATTTGTGGGAACGGGCGAAAAGATGGATGCGCTTGATGTCTTCCATCCCGAGCGTATGGCCGATCGAATTCTTGGCATGGGCGATATCGTATCGCTGGTAGAGAGAGCCCAAGAGCAGTATGACGAAGAGGAGGCCCGACGACTCCAGAAAAAGATTGCAAAAAACAAATTCGATTTTAATGATTTTCTCAAGCAAATCGAGCAGATAAAAAAGATGGGTAATATCAAAGAACTGGCTTCAATGATACCCGGAGTGGGAAAAGCCATCAAGGATATAGAAATAGACGATGATGCTTTTAAAGGTATAGAGGCTATTATATATTCAATGACACCTTATGAAAGGGCAAATCCGGCATGCATCAATCAAAGCCGGCGTGCCCGTATCGCAGCTGGTTCCGGTTCAAAGATACAAGATGTAAACCGTCTGTTGAAGCAGTTTGACCAAACCCGGAAGATGATGAAGATGGTAACCGACAATAAGTTTAGCAATATGATGCGTGGTATGAAAGGAAAGGCTCCCAATTTGCCTAATCTTTCAAAAGAATGACTTGCCAGCGACAGCATAACTGCGAAATAGTTTAACCGGGAAATACCTCATTGCCCATAAAAACAATATAATAATGATACTAATAGACGGAAAAGCTACAGCAGCGACCATTAAGGCTGAAATAGCGGAGCGAGTAAGAGAACTTGTCGATGCAGGTAAAAAGCGCCCACATTTGGCTGCTATATTGGTAGGACATGATGGCGGAAGTGAAACCTATGTGGCCAATAAGGTAAAGGCTTGTGAGGTGTGTGGGTTTAAATCGTCGTTGTTCCGTTATGAAGATACGATAAGTGAAGAAGAACTTTTGGCCAAAGTGCAGGAGTTGAACGAAGATGACGATGTGGATGGCTTTATAGTGCAGCTCCCTCTGCCGAAGCATATCAGCGAACAAAAAGTGATTGAGGCTATCGATTATCGTAAAGATGTCGATGGATTCCATCCTGTTAATGTCGGACGCATGGCTATTGGTTTGCCTTGTTTCATATCCGCAACGCCTAAAGGCATTTTGGAATTGCTGAAACGTTATAACATAGAGACAAGTGGAAAGAAATGCGTTGTTTTAGGTCGTAGCAATATCGTTGGCAAGCCCATGGCACAACTGATGCTTCAAAAGCAATATGGAGATGCGACAGTCACAGTGTGTCACAGTCATTCATCCGGTTTAAAAGAAGAGTGCCGCCGGGCAGACATTATTATTGCAGCGATTGGTCATCCCAATTTTGTAACAGCTGATATGGTAAAAGACGGGGCGTGCATTATTGATGTCGGTACAACGCGCGTTCCGGATTCGTCAAAGAAAAACGGCTTTCGCCTGAATGGCGATGTGAAGTTTGACGAGGTCGCACCTAAATGCTCTTATATTACGCCTGTTCCCGGTGGCGTAGGCCCAATGACCATTTGCATGCTGATGCAAAATACCCTGTTAGCCGGGGAAAAAGCCATATATCAGCAGTAGGACGACAGCCGGCGTATATAAGATGTAGAGATATTCGCAAACTCTCTTTTTGCAACCATCAGAAGCGAAAGGAATAAGGGCTTTTCAGACAGAACTGAAAGGCCCTTATTATCATGATGCAGTAATAGCTGTCAATGCCATATTCGGCATTTTTGACGAATAAATGATGTGTTTTGACGATGCCATTGAAAATATAAAGTCGGAACTTTGCAAACAATTTAGAGCCCGATATCAACGAGCCTATAAAGTCGTTATAAACGAATAGTGCTGAACATAATTAAATAATACATGGAGGAAGTCTTAATCTATCATAATGCAACGATTAAATGGACTCTTTGAAACTTGTGAGGCACTAATTTTACGGTAACTTTGCAGTGCAGTTACTTCTGTTTATGTGTTTTGGGACAATTCATAGCTAAAGAGAAATATGATAATTAAAGAGAACAACAAGATGAGGGAAACAGTAAAAAAACTATTACCTGTATTTGTGTTGGCAGTGAGTGCGACCGTAGTTTCTTCTTGCGGAAACAAAGGGGGAGGGCTGCCTCAGTCGAATGAATATCCTGTGATGACGATTCAGGCAGGAAGTGCAGAAATGAGCAGCTCGTATCCGGCAACCATTCGAGGTAAGCAGGATATTGAGATCAGGCCAAAAATATCGGGCTTTATAACAAAGCTTTGCGTGGATGAAGGCTCAGTCGTGCATCGCGGTCAAGTGCTGTTTACGATTGATAATGTTCAGTATCGTGCAGCATTGAATCAGGCAAAAGCATCCTTGAATTCTGCAAAATCGGCTTTGGCTACGGCCGAATTGACATATAATAATAAAGTTGAGTTGCATAAGCAGAATATCATCGGAGATTATGATTTGCAAACAGCTCAAAATAATCTGGCAACGGCCAAGGCCGCAGTAGCGCAAGCCGAAGCCGCTGTCGTTTCGGCCCGCGATAATTTGTCGTATTGCAACGTTACGAGTCCGAGTAACGGAGTTGTAGGAAGTATTCCTTATCGTGTGGGTAGTCTGGTCAATTCATCAATGGCAACACCATTGACAGTCGTTTCCAACATAGAAGAGATGTATGTTTATTTTTCCATGAACGAGAAACAGATTATGGAATTATCGCGCGAAATGGAAGGCAAAAAACTTACAGAGGCTTTTCCTGAAGTCCAATTGCAGTTGGCTGACGGCTCAATATATGCTCATCCCGGACATGTTTCCACTATCAGTGGCGTGATTGATGAAAAGACCGGCTCGGTGAGCGTCCGTGCCGATTTTGCCAATCCTGAACACTTGCTCCGTTCTGGCGGTCAAGGTGCAATTGTAATTAAGCATAAAGCTGATGCTGCAATTATTATACCTCAAAGTGCAACTTCGGAAGTGCAAGACAAGGTGTTTGTTTATGTGGTAGGTAAAGATAACAAGGTAAAATATACTTCAATAGAAGTGGAATCTCAGAATGACGGACAGAATTATATTGTTACCAAAGGGCTGAGTGTCGGTGATCGTTTAGTAACGAAGGGTATAACAAAACTGACGGATGGCGCTGAAATAAAACCTATCACGGAAGCTCAGTATGAAAAGAATATTGCCGATGCTCAAAAACTTGGTTCGATACAAGGCAATTATAAAGAGATGAAAAAAGCTTTTGGCAAGTAGTTCTTTCTTTTCAAGCAGAAGCTTGTTTGCCCGTGGGGCAAGTAAGTTTTGAGTGTAACTTAAATAATAGAATATATGACATTTACAAACTTTATAAAGCGCCCGGTACTCTCGACGGTCATATCTATCTTGATTGTGATCTTGGGTTTTATCGGTTTGGTTACATTGCCAATTGAGCAGTATCCGAATATTGCGCCACCAACGATATCTGTGCGTACAACCTATACAGGTGCTGACGCCCGCACAGTGGAGAATTCTGTGTTGGCTCCATTGGAGGAAAGTATAAACGGTGTGGAAGGCATGACATACATGACTTCGTCTGCCGATAATTCCGGCTCTGCGAGTATAACAGTATTCTTTAAGCAAGATATAAATCCAGATATGGCTGCGGTGAATGTACAAAACCGCGTGCAACAGGCGCAGTCGTTGCTTCCTGCCGAAGTAACGCGTGTGGGTGTTACCGTAACCAAACGCCAATCTTCGCAAGTGATAATGTTCTCGCTGACTTCGAGCGATGGACGCTATGATGATGAATTCCTGACCAACTATGCAAAGATAAATGTAATACCCGCTTTGCAGCGTGTTCAGGGTGTAGGTGATGTGAATAGTCCAGGTATGAAGACCTATTCAATGCGAATATGGCTCAAACCGGAAGTGATGAAACAATATGGCTTAATGCCTTCTGACATTTCGGCAGCTCTTGGCGAGCAGAATATAGAGGCCGCTCCAGGTTCTTTTGGAGAACAAAGCAAAGATGTGGCCTACCAATATACGATGCGCTACAAGGGACGCCTGAAGACAGCAGAAGAGTTTGGTAACATTATTTTGACCAGCACAACCACAGGACAAACCTTAAAGCTGAAAGATGTTGCGCAGATTGAATTGGGAGGATTGGAATATTCAGTGTCCATGCGGAATAATAACCAACCTTCAGTCATGGCAATGGTTCAGCAGATTGCAGGTTCAAATGCCAATGAGATTGCAAAAGGTTGCAAGGCTGTTATTGAAGAACAGGCCAAGAACTTTCCTCCCGGTGTAGAATGCAAAATTGAATATGATGTTACAGACTTTTTGTATGCAAGTATTGAAGAAGTTGTCAAGACTTTGATAATTACATTGATTCTTGTATTCTTTGTTGTATATGTCTTTTTGCAGGATATGCGGTCAACAATGATTCCGTTGATAGCTGTTCCAGTTTCATTGTTGGGTACTTTCTTCTTCTTGAAGGTGTTTGGCTTCTCCATTAACTTGCTAACATTGTCAGCTTTGCTTTTGGCAATTGCCATTGTGGTCGACGATGCCATAGTTGTAGTAGAGGCCGTTCATGCCAAACTTGATCAAGGATACAAGAGTGCGCTTACTGCCTCTATCGATGCCATGAACGAGATATCGGGTGCCATTATCTCTATAACATTGGTGATGGCTTCTGTGTTTATTCCTGTATCTTTCATTGGAGGAACATCAGGAACATTCTATAAGGAGTTCGGTGTAACAATGGCTGTATCAATATTTATCTCAGCCCTGAATGCACTTACCCTCTCGCCTGCGCTATGTGCCATATTCCTGAAGCCGCGGAATGAGGACGGTACGGAACGTAAAATGAGTCGAGTTGACCGCTTCCATGCAGCATTTAATGTGGCGTTCGAGAAAACTGTTGTAAAGTACAAGAACAGTGTTGAAAAGTGTATCAAACGTCCTGTTCTTATTGCTCTTTCGGTTGTTGTAGGCATTGTGGTCCTGGTCGTAACGATGGCAACAACAAAGACCGGATTGGTTCCTGACGAAGATACCGGAACGTTGTTCTGCACTATTTCAATGCCACCGGCAACCAGCCAAGCCCGTACTCAGCAAGTTATTGACCAAGTGGATTCCATGTTAGCTGCCAATCCGGCTATCATGACTCGTGAGCAGTTGGTTGGTTACAACTTTTTGGCAGGTCAGGGCTCTGACCAGGCAACGTTCATTATCAAATTGAAGCCGTTTAGTGAACGTAACATGGGACAAAGTGCAAAAGCTGTTTTGGGAATGATTTATTTACAGACTTCCAAAATAAAAGACGCACAGATATTAGCGTTTGCTCCTCCTATGATTTCAGGTTTCTCGGCAACCAATGCCTTGACACTTTCTATGCAGGATAAGACAGGTGGAGATTTGAACAAGTTCTTCAAAGTAACCAAGGATTTCTTGGCAGAACTGAATAAACGCCCTGAAATACAGACGGCCATGACTTCCTACAATCCTAATTACCCCCAATATATGATTGATGTCGATGTGGCAAAGTGCAAGCAGGCCGGCATCGCTCCTTCGACTGTGCTTACTACTTTGCAAGGTTATTATGGTGGGTTGTATGCATCAAACTTCAATTCATATGGCAAGTTATATCGTGTCATGATACAGGGAGATGTGGCAAGTCGTATGCGTCCTGAAGGATTGAACAATATATATGTACGCACGTCGTCAGGCATGGCTCCGGTTAATGAGTTCTGTACATTGCACCGTGTATACGGCCCTTCCAATATCAATCGCTTTAACTTGTTTACAAGTATCAGTTTGAACGTTACGCCTAATACCGGTTATGCTTCGGGTGATGCCATTAAGGCTATTGCAGAAGTGGCGAAAACATCTCTGCCGGCCGGATATGGTTATGAGTATTCGGGTCTTACTCGTGAGGAACAACAGGCAAGTAATACGACGGCTTTGATTTTTATCCTTTGTATAGTCTTTGTATATCTGATTTTAAGTGCGCAGTACGAAAGCTATCTGTTGCCTTTCTCAGTTATTCTTTCTATACCTTTCGGATTGGCCGGAGCATTCTTGTTTACTCAGCTTTTCGGACACAGCAATGACATTTACATGCAAATTTCGTTGATTATGTTGATTGGTCTGTTGGCCAAAAATGCTATTTTGATTGTTCAATTTGCCTTGGAACGCCGTCAAACAGGTATGGCCATTAAGTATAGCGCTATATTGGGAGCCGGTGCCCGTCTGCGTCCTATTCTTATGACTTCACTTGCAATGGTTATTGGTTTGCTGCCTATGATGTTTGCCATGGGTGTCGGTGCCAACGGTAACCGGACCTTAGGTGCAGCTGCCGTAGGTGGCATGCTGGTAGGTATGATATGTCAGATATTCGTTGTTCCGGCCTTGTTCGTGTTCTTCCAGTACTTGCAGGAAAAGATCAAGCCCTTGAAATTCGTAGGCCTTATTACCGGTGATAATGATAGTGAATTGAAGCAATACACTTGTCCTATTGATGTGAAATCCTTAAGCGACAAAACAGAGAAAAAATGAAGAAAACAATATATCCAATGCTCTTCTGCTTAGTTTTCTTAGGTAGTTGCGGCATATATAACAAATACGAACGTCCAGAAGTGAAGACCGACGGATTGTTTCGTGATACAGCAGATTTGAACCGTAGCTTGGCTTCTACCGATACTTTTTCGTTAGGAAGTATTCCTTGGCGTCAGGTCTTTACGGATGCCAAGTTGCAACAGCTGATAGATTCCGGTTTGAAGAACAATACTGATTTGCGCACTGCGGCTCTGTCTATAAAGCAGTCAAAGGCAATGCTTGAGGTTGCAAAGCTGGCTTTTGTCCCGTCTTTTACCTTTTCCCCATCTGCATCGGTCTCTTCTTGGGATAAAGGCAAGGCCACGCAGACTTACTCACTGCCAATTGAGGCCGGTTGGACTGTTGATTTGTTTGGCTCTTTACTTAGTGTCAAGCGTGCCCAGCAGGCTGTGTTGCTTCAAAGCGAAGACTACCGGCGAGCTGTCCAATCGGGTTTAGTTGCCAATATTGCAAATTGCTATTATACGTTGCTCATGCTTGACAAGCAGCTGGAGATTACCAAGAACTCCGAACAGCTGACCAAGCGCACTTATGAGATGATGGTACAGCAAAAGAAGTTTGCCGGAGTTGATGAATCTGCCGTGCAGTCAGCCAAAGCGAACTATTATTCTGTATTAGCCAGCATTCCTGAATTGGAACGTCAAATACGTGAAACCGAGAATTCCCTGTCATTGCTCCTTTGTGAGGCTCCGACACATATCGAGCGCAGCAGCTTGGATGTGCAGTCGTTGCCCGAAAAACTGAGTGTGGGTGTCGGGGTACAGCTTTTGGCTAATCGTCCGGATGTGCATGCTGCCGAAATGAATTTGGCAAAATGCTTTTATAATGTGTCGCAGGCTCGTTCGGCTTTCTATCCGAATATTACAATCAGTGGTTCTGCTGCTTGGACAAACAGCGGTGGTGGGGGAATTGTCAATCCCGGCAAGTTGCTGGCTTCGGCTGTAGGTCGTTTGGTGCAGCCTATATTTAAGAATGGTCAGCTCATAGCTCAGCTGAAAGTGGCAAAAGCACAGCAGGAATCGGCCTATCTCGCATGGCAGCAATCTGTTCTTAGTGCGGGGAGCGAGGTGAGCAACGCTTTGTCTCTTTATAACTCTTCGCAGAAACGCAGTGAGCTGCAGAAGGTGCAAATAGAAAGTCTGCAGCGTAATGTGGAAGTGGTTGAAAAGCTTTTCAAGGCCAACAGCAACTATAATTACTTGAATGTCATTAATGCCCAGCAGTCGTTGCTGCAGGCTCAATTGTCCAAGATTGCTGATGACTTCAAGAAGATGCAGGCTGTTGTGAATCTTTATTATGCTTTGGGCGGCGGTTCCAAGTAAAACAATGAAAACAAGACAATTTAATCATGGCAAAAAATATTCATCCTCAGGCATTCGTTGATGCTGCGGCAAAAATAGGCGACAACGTTACCATTATGCCGTTTGCATATATTGAAGGTGATGTGGTCATTGGTGACGGATGTACCATTTATCCCTATGTCAGTATTATGAACGGAACGCGAATGGGCAAGAACAATACCATTTACCAAGGTACAGTGCTTGCTGCTGTTCCGCAGGACTTTGACTTTACAGGTGAAGAGTCTGAATTGCTCATAGGCGACAACAATGTTATTCGTGAAAACGTAGTTGTAAATCGTGCCACGCATGCCGGCGACAAGACTGTCATTGGCAATAATAACTTTATTATGGAAGGAGTTCACATTTCTCATGATACCTGCATCTACAATTATGCGGTAATCGGCTATGGAACCAAGATTGCCGGATGTTGCAAGATACAGGATCATGCCATTTTGAGCAGCAATGTGATCGCCAATCCCGGTGTGCGCGTAGGGCGTTGCGCAATGGTTCAGAGCGGTTGTCGTTTCAGTCTTGATGTGCCGCCTTATATTGTTGCCCAGCACAATCCGATTGAATATGGAGGTGTCAACAGTACTATCCTGACCAATGCCGGCATTGATATAAAGATTCAGAACCATATAGCCAATGCCTACCGTTTGGTTTTCCATGGTAAAACCAGTCTGGAAGATGGTATCAAGCAGATAGAGGAGCAGGTTCCGCCAAGTGCTGAGATTGATAATATCATCAAGTTCTTGAAAACAACTGAAATCGGAGTTATCAGTAAGAGTGACTTTTCCGACGAATAACAGATGTTTGTTGATAGTTTTCATATTCTTATTGCGAGGGTGCCTCATTTAGGGGCATCCTTCTTTTTTTGATTTGTTGCAAATCCGTGTTGGCTTGCTCTTTCATGACGAGTCAAGAAAGTTCTTCATAGCAGGGGATTTCGGGCAGGAAGTCGTACTTGCGGTGTTCGTAGTCAACGAGGCAGCAGAAGTGGCGCAATCCGTTGCTTACGATGAGATATCTGACGTGCATGGCTTGGTTGTATGCACAGATTTGTGAAAACACTGCTTGCGAAATCCTTACCGACGGCGATTTGAATTCGAGTATCATGCGCGGCAGGTTGTCGCGTCCGAAAAGCACGCAGTCGCAGCGGCGGGCCATGCCGTTTATATTGAGCGATATTTCGCTGCCCATCAAGGCTGCCGGATAGTTCTTGTGTTCGGTCAGGTAGTGAATGAAGTGCTGGCGTACCCATTCTTCCGGTGTCAGTTCGACAAAACGTTTGCGAAGGATGTCGAAAATCTGCAGATGTCCTTCCGTTTCGATGATATTTGTGTTGAAGGGGGGCAAGTTTATCTGAAACATTTGGTAATTTTGCAAGGGGATGGTTTTCGTCCTCTATGTGGCAAAAGTAACGAAAATATGATAACCAAGCAAGAAATAGCGTTGAATTGGCTTGTAAGGTATACGGGAATGTTGCCCGAGGAGATAAGCCCTTACATCCTTCTTACGAATTTCAACCAGTATGTTGACTTGTTTTGCAAAGTCTGCGGATGTCCTCCTGCGGATTATCGCCATAACATGCGTGCAGCGAATGGCAATGGCATCACCATCATCAATTTCGGTATCGGCAGTCCCAATGCTGCGCTCATCATGGATTTGCTAAGCTCAGTGAGCCCTAAGGCTTGTCTCTTTCTTGGCAAGTGTGGCGGCATTTCACGCAAGACGGAGCTGGGTGATTTTATCCTGCCCTTGGCAGCCGTGAGGGGCGAGGGTACGAGCAACGACTATTTTCCTCCCGAAGTGCCATCTTTGCCGGCGTTTGTGCTGGAGCGTGCAGTTTCCACCGTGTTGCGCGACAATCGTCTTGACTATTGGACGGGAAGCGTCTACACCACCAACCGGCGTCTGTGGGAACACGACGATAAATTCAAGGATTATCTGAGAGTGACGCGTGCCATGGCTGTGGATATGGAATGTGCCACATTGTTTAGCGTGGGCTTTTACAACCATATTCCCGTAGGAGCCCTTTTGCTGGTTTCAGACACGCCAATGGTGCCCGAAGGGGTGAAAACCATCAAGAGCGACAATCTGGTTAACCGGCAATATGCCGAACAACACGTAAGAATGGGTGTCGAGTCCTTGCGCACCATTATAGACGCATCGGATACGTTGAAGCATTTAAAGACTGATTGGTAATGGCTTTGTCGCGCACATCACAACCTTCCTATGAGGACATCATGCGGGACATATCGCAGAAGCGTTTCCGGCCTGTATACCTGCTCATGGGGGCTGAAAACTATTATATCGACCGTATTGTAGAGGCCATTGTCGACAATGCACTCTCAGAGGACGAAAGAGCTTTCAATCTGACTACTTTCTATGGCATGGATACCGATATGGGAAGCGTTATCAACAGTGCCAAAAGCTATCCTATGGGGGCTGCACGTTCAGTGGTGCTGCTCAAGGAGGCGCAGCTTTTGAAAAACCTTGATGACCTGTCTTTTTACCTGCAGCATCCGCAACCTACAACGATACTCGTGATCACTTACAAGAACGGTGTGGTGGATCGTCGGAAAAAGTATGTTTCTGCCATACAGTCCCAAGGAATATTGTTTGAGTCGAAAAAGCCTTCCGAATCGCAGCTTTACGGATGTGTCACGGCCTATGTTGCCCGTCACGGATGCACTATCGATAAGAAATCGGCCAGCATTATTGCCGATTCGGTGGGGACAGACTTGAGCAGGCTTTATGGCGAGCTCGACAAGCTGATGATTGCCCTGCCGCAAGGCCGAACCGAAATTACGCCACAAATGGTAGAGGACAATATCGGCATAAGCAAAGACTACAATTATTTTGAGCTCCAGAATGCTTTGGTCGAACGCGATGTTTTAAAGGCCAACCGGATTGCTGCTTATTTTGACAAGAACCAAAAGGCGAATCCCATCCAGGTGGTGTTGCCAATGCTTTTCCGCTTCTTTTCAAATGCCATGATGGCATATTACTCTCCCGACAAGTCGGAGAGGGGGCTTGCCGCATTCTTGTCCATGAAGGAGTGGCAAGTGCAACGCAATGTCCTTCCTGTGCTCCGCAATTACAGTGCGCGAAAAGTGCTGATGATTCTGGATGAAATAAGGGAGACCGATCGCAAATCCAAGGGTATGTATGGCTCTAAAGTGTCTTCGGGCGACCTTTTAAGGACGTTGATTTTCTACATTCTGCATTAGTTTTATTGAAATAATATCTAAAAGCCACTATTTTTCGTGCACAAAAAATAGTGGCTTTTTTGTTGTGTATATGACGTTTATGTCATTTTTGTCGCTCTGAGAATCGATTGAAATCGTGGCTCACGATATTTACACGAAACGAACGAAAATCAGGCTGTTTTGCCTCCGGATCCACTCGAATATTCAGTTATAACATATGAATACAATTTGATTTGTTGAGTATTGATTTGTAAATCAAGATCAGTAGTGTAAAGAGCAAATGGCAGACTTTGTAAGTGTAGAGTTGTAAATGTTGAATTTAAAAATGTGCTTTTGATTTGCAAACCAAAAGTTCCACTAAAAAGTTTAGTCTGTGATAATCGTTAATCGTTCTAAGTATGATGTATAACTAAAAGAAAGCCAGATTGAAATATGGTTTATATCATTTGCTGGTTGAGTCATTGAAATAACAGTGTTTGTTTGGTAGAAATGCTCCATGGATAGGTGTTATATGGCCATTTCGATATGGATGAAATGATGAATCTTCCTGTTTATTAAAAGCTTGTATAAGTAGCTATTGTCAGATTAAAATGAGCCTTTGTTCCGTTTGAAATGGTGGTTTACAAATGAGAATATGGATATTACGTTTCTGTATTTGCTCAGTATTTTGTAATAAATAATTAGTAGTCAGTTGTATGATGATTATAATTCAAGTTTCTGATAAACATTATTGCCGAATGATTAATAGGTATGTTGAAGATGATGACTCAATGCCTGAAAATATAGGTTTAGGTTGTTTGATTTGCATTTGTATTTGTAAACCGTATTGTTTGCAAAGTTTGTTTCGATTTATGATTCGTGTTTGTGCAAAATGTTTTACCTTTGTATATCGATAAAATCATCGGATTTCAGCATGGAAACATTAAGCAATACAATGGAAGGCCGTATTCGTCAGATCATGGAGGCCAAACAAATGTCACAAAAAGAGTTTGCAGAGTGTACCAACATATCTCCTGCTTCGCTTTCGAGCATATTCAACGGTCGCACGCGTGCCACCAATAATCACACTTTGGCCATTCACCAGGCATTTCCTGATGTTAATATTAACTGGCTTCTTTTTGGTGAAGGAAGCATGTACGGAAGCAATGAGTCTGCTTCGGATATTCATGATTCCGATGCAGTGCCTGAGTCACCCGACTTGTTTGGCCAGGAGCATGTGCGTCCTCAGGTGTCGATGCCGAGAGTTGCTCCCGAGGTCACTGAGGTGGTTACCAAGGTGGAGAAGCCTCGTCGTGAAGTAAAGGAGATACGTGTTTTTTTTGATGATGGCACGTATGAGTCGTTTGTTCCGCAGAAATGAGTGCGCCGGCTGTTAAAAACGCTGCGTCACCTTTCAGATTTGAAGCTTTTAAGTTGTGCGTGCGATGTGTACAGCTTGTGCGTGCGATGTGTACAGCTTGTGCGTGCGATGTGTACAGTTTGTGCGTGCGATGTGTACAGATCGTAAGGTGCGATGTGTACAGATCGTAGGGTGCGATGTGTACAGATCGTAGGGTGCGATGTGTACAGATCATAGGGTGCGATGTGTACAGATCATAGGGTGCGATGTGTACAGATCGCAGGGTGTGATATGTACAGGCTTGAATTTGAGTTGTTTGGCTTTTGTTTTTGTGATGATATAACAATACCGGGACTGCCTGTTGGGGCAATCCCGGTATTGTTAGGATGTAATGTTGTCGATTAGTAGGCAAAAAGAGGGTATGCCTTCATTGTTTCGTTGACTTTTTCGCGTGTTTTGGCAATGACATCTTCGTTGAGTGGGTCATTGAGCACGGTTTCGATGAGTTCTGCGATGAGAATCATGAGGTCTTCTTTTGCTCCTCGTGTGGTGAGTGCCGGTGTTCCGAGACGAATGCCCGAAGTCTGGAAGGCTGAGCGTGTGTCATAGGGCACCATGTTTTTGTTGACGGTGATATCGGCGGCTACAAGAGCATTTTCGGCCACTTTTCCTGTAAGGTCGGGGTATTTCCCGCGCAAGTCGACGAGCATGCTGTGGTTGTCGGTTCCCCCGCTTATGATGTCGAAACCGCGTTTGATAAGCTCTTTTGCAAGTGTATCAGCGTTTTTCTTGACTTGCAGTGCCCAGTCTTTGAATTCGGGTTGCAGTGCTTCGCCGAAAGCTACGGCTTTGGCTGCTATGACATGTTCGAGGGGGCCTCCTTGTATGCCCGGGAAGACTGCGCTGTCGATCAGGGAGCTCATCATGCGCACTTCGCCTTTCTTTGTGGTTTTTCCCCAGGGGTTGGGGAAGTCTTTGCCCATCAGGATGATGCCGCCGCGCGGTCCGCGAAGTGTCTTGTGAGTGGTTGATGTTACGATATGAGCGTATTTGAGCGGATTGTCGAGCAGGCCTGCTGCGATGAGTCCTGCCGGATGGGCCATGTCGACCATGAACAGTGCGCCTACTTCATCGGCAATCTTGCGCATCCGTGCGTAGTCCCACTCACGGCTGTAGGCCGAACCGCCTCCTACGATGAGCTTCGGCTTATGCTGCAGAGCCAGTTGCTCCATCTCGTCATAATCTACACGCCCGGTTTCTTTGTTGATGTTATAGCCTATCGGGTTGTAGAGTATGCCGGATGTGTTCACCCTGGAACCGTGTGAAAGATGGCCTCCATGGTCAAGGTTAAGTCCCATGAACGTATCGCCCGGATTGAGGCATACGAGGAATACAGCCGCATTGGCTTGGGCTCCGGAGTGGGGCTGCACGTTGGCATATTCGGCACCGAAGAGTTTCTTAACACGCTCGATGGCAATGCTTTCGCTTTTGTCTACATTGATGCAACCTCCGTAGTAGCGGTGTCCGGGATAGCCTTCTGCATATTTGTTGGTCAGGCATGAGCCCATGGCCTGCATCACTTCGTCGCTTACGAAGTTCTCGCTGGCAATCAGTTCCATGCCTCTGAGCTGGCGCTGGTGCTCAGCTTCGATGATATCAAAAATTACTGTGTCTCTTCTCATTGTCGGTTATAATGATGTTTTTAATGTTTCATGATTCATACGAGTTTGGCTTTTTCAAGGCTTTGCTCTTTTTCGCAGTAGTGGCATTTGATGATGCCCTTTTCTTTGTCTACCACATGGAACAGGGTGCGCATGGGCTCGTTGTTGGTGATGCACTTGGGATTGTGGCAGCGTACGATGCCTGACAGGTCGTCGGGCATCTTGACTTGTTTCTTTTCAACTACATCATAGTTTTTGATGATACATAGCGTAACGTTGGGCGAGACAACCGACAGCTGATTGATTTCTTCGTCGGTAAAATACCTGTCGGCTATCTTTATGAGGCTCTTTTTCCCCATTTTCCTGCTTTTCAGGTTGTAGCCCACTGTGACGGGCGAGCTGACATTTTCAAGATGCAGCAGCGATACCACAGCCAGCAGTTTGTTGGAAGGTATATGGTCAATCACTGTACCGTCCTTGATAGCTGAAACTCTAAGTTCCTCTTTATTCATCATGTTGCTAATTGATAATGGTTGAATCGGCCTTGATGTCGTCCAGACTTATGCCAAGCACATCGCATATCAGAGCCTGTCGGGCAAAGACTCCGTTGTGGGCCTGCTCGAAATAATAGGCATGGATGTTGTCGTCTACGTCTGTATTTATCTCGTTGACACGTGGCAACGGATGCAGTATCTTCATGTTAGGCTTTGCCTTGCGCAGCATGCTGTTGCAAAGCAGGTAGCTGTCTTTTACACGTTCATATTCCATCAGGTCGGTAAACCTCTCACGCTGCACGCGGGTCATGTAGAGAATGTCTGCATCAGCTATGGTGCCTTCGTCAAACTCGCGCGTTTCAATATAGTTGATATTGTTTTCCCGGCAATACAGCTTGTATTCCTCAGGCATCTCAAGTTCTTTGGGAGCAATGAAGTGAAATGTGGGGTTGAAGTGGCGCATGGCCATGAGCAGTGAATGTACTGTGCGCCCATATTTCAGGTCACCTACGAGGTAGATGTGCAGATTGTCCAAGTGGCCTTGTGTCTTATAGATGGAATAGAGGTCAAGCATCGTCTGCGAAGGGTGCTGGTTTGAACCATCACCGGCATTGATGATGGGCACGTTGGTCACTTCGCTTGCATAGCGCGCTGCTCCTTCAAGATAGTGGCGCATGACGATGACATCGGCATAGTTGCTGACCATTTTAATGGTGTCGTGCAACGTTTCGCCCTTTGACGAGCTTGTCACCTTCGGGTCGGTAAAGCCGATGATGCGTGCTCCCAAACGGTTGGCAGCGGTTTCAAAACTAAGCCTTGTGCGGGTGGATGGCTCAAAGAAGAGCGTGGCAACTATCTTGCCTTCGAGCAACTTGCGGTTGGGATGACGCTCAAACTCTTCGGACATCCTAATCAAGTATAAGATTTTCTCTTTTGATAGATTAGCTAATGTGATTACGCTTCTATTCATCCTAATGGGATTTCTGACTGTAAAGTTACACAAAAACATGCATGTAAACGGCCTCGCAGCCTTTTATCTGCCGAAATTTCCGGTAACGGCATTCAAGGCAATGCGAGTTTCCTGCATGCGGTCATGGCTGCAACCGGTATTACCGGATGAGGCAGTCGGCCGTTAGTCCAGACCGATTGATTTTTTGATGGCGTCGACCTTCTTTTCAGCGGCAGCCGTTACAGCCTCGTAGTCTTTCGGTGAGCTCAGTGTGCCTCTTACTTCGATGTAGAACTTTATCTTGGGCTCCGTGCCCGACGGGCGTATGCTGACCATGGTACGGTCTTGGGCAAACCATTGGATGACATTGCTTGTCTCGGGCATGTCAATGTCGGTTGCAGCTCCTTGTGCGTCATAGGCTTTGAGTGCTTTATAGTCTTTCACCTCAACGATGGGCGAACCTGCAAGCTCCTTCGGCGGATTGGCACGGAAGCTTTCCATCATGGCTTTGATTTCATCGGCACCGGTCTTTCCCGGTTTTACAACACTGATGGCCTTGTTATAAGCGAAGCCGTATTCCATATATATATCCATCAGAATGTCGTAAAGGGTTTTTCCTTGGTCCTTGGCCCAGGCACAAATCTCTGCCAGGAGCGAGCATGCCGATACGGCATCCTTGTCGCGCACAAAATCTTCAGCAAGGAATCCATACGATTCTTCACCGCCACCGATATATTTCTTGATGCCTTCGTTCAGGCGTATCTGGCGGGCAATCCACTTAAAGCCGGTGTAGCAATTGTACAGCTCAATATGGTTTTTCCGGGCAATCTCGCTGATTAGGTCGGTCGTAACAATGGTTTTTACAATAAACTCATTGCCTTTCATCTGGCCTTTTGCCAATCTGTTTTTGATGATATAATAAAGGAATATCATGCAGGTCTGGTTGCCATTGACAAGCATCCATTCGCCTTTGTCGTTCTTGCAAGCCATGCCTACGCGGTCGGCATCAGGGTCGCTGGCCATCACAATATCGGCATCGATGCTTTTTGCCAGCTTCAGTGCCAGAGTCAAAGCCTCGGCATTCTCTGGATTGGGACTTACTACGGTGGGGAAATTCCCGTCCTTAATCATTTGTTCCGGTACACAGTGGACATTTTCGAATCCCCAAAGCTTGAGCGAGCGCGGTATCAACTTCATGCCTGTCCCGTGGATGGGAGTATATACGATTGACAGGTCTTTCTGGCGCTTGATACACTCGGGATCAATTGAAATGGAATGTACGGCATCAAGATAGGCCTTGTCAATTTCTTCACCGATAATGGTAATTAATTCCTTGTTGCCTTTGAATTTGATGTCGCCTACAGTAACTTTGTTCACTTCCTCTATAATACCCTTGTCGTGGGGTGCCAATACTTGTGCACCGTCATCCCAATAAGCCTTGTAACCATTATACTCCTTTGGATTGTGGCTGGCAGTCAGTATAATGCCGCCTTGGCAATGAAGGTGACGTATGGCAAACGACATTTCGGGTGTCGGGCGCATGTCGTCAAACAGATATACGTGAATATTGTTGGCCGAAAATATATTGGCACTGGTCTCAGCAAACAGTTGGCTGTTGTTGCGACAATCATAGCCTATAGCCACCGAAATCTTGGACTTTCCGGCGAAACTCTTGTTGAGGTAGTTGGCAAATCCTTGTGTGGCAGCACCGACTGTATAGATGTTCATGCGGTTGATGCCCGGTCCCATAATGCCGCGTAGGCCACCGGTTCCGAACTCAAGACTTTGGTAAAAAGAATCGATAAGCTCCGTCTTGTCCGGATTATCGAGCATTGACTTGATGCCTTTCTTTGTCTGTTCATCATAGAGGGGCGAGTTGAGCCATTCCAAGGCTTTTTGCTCGCATTGTTGAATCAAGTTCTTGTCTTCCATTGCTTCTTCGTTTTTATGGGAATATTTTGAATTGGTTGTTTTCGTTTTTCCTGATTAGTTATTAGTGGGAACCAGATATTTGTCTCCGGTCTCTTTGACAATTCTTTCTTTTGTCTCTTCGGGATATCCTACACTTTTTACCGGTGCACCCAATCCTTCTGGAGTGCGTTTGAATACACCGTCTGTTTCCGGCTTCACTACCATGTCATTGTATTTTACGATTAGGAATTCAGCCAGTTTTATCCAGCGTTCCATCATGCGGTTGGCACTTTCGATGGAGTAATCGGTCAGGAAGTCTACAGTTGCTTTCTTATTGGAAGCGTAAAGAGTTTCAGCCTTGCCTTCTATTTCCTTTTGGCGTGCGAAATAATTGTCTTCCAGTTCTGTCTGTGCCTTTTTCACGTCATCGAACATGAGAGAAAAACGCGGGTAAACCATGTTTGAGACCCAATTGCATACCCAAAAGGCTGATTTGAACGAGAAAGTTACGTCGTCACCATATTTTTTCGTATAGCATGCCGGTGCTTCCGTGGCACAGCAGTAGACAGGGGTAAAGGGTGTTGTCTTTGAATCGTCATTGGCAAACCATAAGACACCGCCGATGGCATCGGGCAAGAAAGAGCGCATTTGTGAAACAAAGACGAAAGAAGATTGCTGCGTTCCCAGTGGCCTTTCATTAAAATATTTCTTTCCCTTGTATTCCCATTCGAGAGGGCGTGGGCGATAAGGTGAAATATATGCCCCGCTTCCTGCGTCTTTGGTCATGTCGAGCGGAGTGCCTTCATATTGGTCGCGCATGGATGCTTGTATGTCCCGTACGGAGAGTTTTGCCTTTGGCTTTACAAACAAGGGAAACGGTTCGGCTTTCAGATTACGGCCGGAGGCATAATCGAAATACTTGTCCATGCCGGTTGCCCAGTGGTTGAAGAAGCTCCATGCGCGTGCTTCACAGTAGCGTGCTCCACCGAAGTCAAGCGGACAATAGGCGTTGGCAAAATCAAAGTCCTCGTCCTTTCCTTTATAATAGCCTTTTTTGCGTGCAAACGAGACGACATCTTTGGCATACAAGCAATTTTCTTTGTCGTATTGCATGAAACGATGTATGCGGCTTTGGTTGGCGTGTGCGGCAATGCAGTCATCCGGAATGCGTACAGCAACCCATACGGCTCCTTTGCTTCCTGCTCCTTTTCCTACCATTTCCATGATCCATGCTTCGCGTGGGTCGGCTATGGTAAACGATTCTCCTTCGCTTGCGTATCCGTATTTATTGACAAGGTCTGTCATAACCTTAATGGCCTCGCGGGCTGTTTTGCTGCGTTGAAGTGCAATATAAATCATGCTTCCATAGTCCAGAAATGCCGTAGTGTCGACAAGCTCTTCGCGACCGCCGAACGTGGTTTCTGCAATTGTCACCTGGTGCTCGTTGATGTTGCCAATCACATTGAAAGTCTCTGCAGCTTCTTCAATGTCGCCTACGTATTTGTCTGTTTCCCAGTTGAAAACTTTACGCATGGTTCCTTTTGGATGTTTTCCTGCGTTGAAGTGCTGCATGATGCCGTAACATCCATAGCTGTCTGCACTGTAAGAAACTATTACACTGCCGTCGGTTGAGGCGTTGCGCCCAACAATCAGGTTGCTGCAAGCATCTGTACCATTATTGATGGTCAACAGCATTGATACGCTTGCCAATGCCATCTTGAGAATCCTTTTTGACATGCTACTGTGTTTTAGCAAGCTTTGAATGAGAGGTCCAATCCTTTGACGGAGTGGGTGAGTGCGCCTACGGATACATAGTCTACACCGCATTCGGCATAGTTGCGAATCGTATCTATTGTGATGCCCCCGCTCGACTCTGTCTCATAGCGTCCGCCTATCAGCTCAACGGCCCGGCGTGTTAGTTCCGGGGTGAAGTTGTCCAGCATGATGCGGTCTACGCCGCCGCATTCCATTACTTCTTTGAGCTCTTCCAATGAACGTACTTCGATTTCGATCTTCAGGTTCAGGTTGTGCTCTTTTAAGTAGCTATGGCAACGTTCCAAAGCTTGAGCTATACCTCCTGCAAAATCGATATGATTGTCTTTTAGTAGAATCATGTCGAAAAGGCCTATGCGGTGATTCACTCCGCCACCGATCTTCACTGCCTGTTTTTCCAAGATGCGCATACCCGGAGTTGTCTTGCGCGTGTCCAATACCTTGGTTTTGGTTCCTTTCAGGCGTTCCATGTATTTGTGGGTCATCGTTGCTATGCCGCTCATGCGTTGCATGATGTTTAGCATTAAACGTTCTGTCTGAAGCAGGCTGCGCACTTTTCCGCTTACTATGAATGCTATATCTCCCGGCTTCACTTCGCTTCCGTCTTTGATGAATACCTCCATTTGTAAGGTGGGGTCGAACTTCTTAAATATTTTTCCGGCTATTTCTACGCCGGCCAGAATGCCGGGTTCTTTGACTAGTAGTTTTGATTTTCCTTCGGCTGTTTCTGGTATGCAGCAAAGTGTTGTATGATCTCCGTCGCCTATGTCTTCGGCAAATGCCAAGTCAAACAGTTTGTCTTCTAATTCGTCTACGCTATACATCTTTTTCTTGTTGTTCTTTCTGTTACAAAAATATATCTTTATTTCCGGATACTGAAATTTTCAATCCGAAAAGTGTGTTGTCCGATATTGCGATAAAAGGGTTACATCCGCTTGCGGACATAACCCTTTTATCTGAATTATTGACATCTCTTTTTATGATTGAGCCTCTTCTTTGGCTGCCGTTTCAACGTAAACAACGCTGTGTTTGCGCCCGTCTGTGCGGAAGTTGACGATGCCATCGGCTAATGCATACAATGTGTGATCGCTTCCCATGCCTACGTTTTTGCCGGGATAGTGAACTGTTCCTCTTTGGCGTACGATGATATTACCGGCCAGACATGCCTGACCTCCCCAAATCTTTACGCCTAATCGTTTTGATGCTGATTCGCGTCCGTTCTTAGAACTACCTACACCTTTTTTATGTGCCATTTTCTTCTGACTTTTTGATTAAGCAATAATCTGTTTGATTGTTAACTCTGTGAATTGTTGACGGTGGCCGTTACGTTTGCGTGAGTCCTTGCGGCGTTTCATGTGGAATACAATTACCTTGTCGCCTTTTACCAATGGACTTTTTACTTCGCAAACTACTTTTGCTCCTTCAACTGTCGGTGTACCGACTGAAATGGTTCCTTCTTTGTCTACAAGAAGAACGTTGTCAAACTCGAATGTCTGACCGGATTCAGCGTTTTGAATATGGTGTACGAAGATTTTCTTGCCTTCTTCCACCTTGAACTGCTGTCCGTTAATACTTACGATTGCGTACATCTGTGGTTTTGTTTTTACGCTTTTCCGTGAGGCGAGCTCCGTCGTGAAGTTGCTTGATTGAGCCTCTGCGGACTAATTTTGCCTGCAAAAGTACTCTTTTTTTCTGATATGGCAAAGTGGCTCTTTAATATTAATGTGCTTTCTTTGCTGTTTGGTGATAAAAAGAAATCCTTCCGATTTTATTTCGAAAGGATTTCTGTGGGCAGTGATGGATTCGAACCACCGAAGGCAAGAACCAGCAGATTTACAGTCTGCCCCATTTGGCCACTCTGGAAACTGCCCGCTGCTGTTTTGCGGTGCAAAGGTACGATTTATTTTTTGATTGACCTTGCGTATTCAATCATTTTTATTGCGGTTACGGCATACTCGTTGCCTTTGTTGCCTAAGATTCCGCCGGAGCGCTCTTCTGCCTGTTGCAGGCTGCTGGTGGTGAGCAGGCCGAACACAACGGGTATGTTTCCGTGTTGGTTCAATTCTACCAATCCTTGAGTTGCTCCGCTGCAGATATAGTCAAAATGAGGTGTGTCGCCTCTGATGACGCAGCCGATGGCTACAATTCCGTCTACCAAACCGCTTTTGGCTAATTGTGAACAGCCGAAGACGAGTTCAAAACTTCCGGGTACGCTTTTAACGATGATTTTTTCATCCTTGGCTCCGTATTGTTTCAGTGTTTCTATGGTGCCGTCCAACAAATTTTGGGTAATATGGTCGTTCCATTCGCTTACAACTATTCCGAAGCGCATGTCGGAAGCGTCGGGGATGGGCCGCGACAGCATGTTGCTTAGGTTGTAGGTGCTTGATGACACGGTTGGCGGGTGTTTATTTTGTTACGCGTTGAATATACTTCTCTACGGTTTCGCTTTCAGGACTTTTGTTGTATTTGGTCTTGACTTCTTCGTAAAGTTTCTTGGCTTCTTCGGGCTTGTTTTGCGACTCAAGCAATTCGCCGGCTTGTATCAGGTAAATGGGGCTCAGCGTATTGTTGTCGGCTTTTGCGGCGGCTTTTTTCAAGTAGCTTATTGCCTTGTCGATTTCGCCTACTTGTGCGTAGCAGTTGCCAAGGGCTCCCAATGATGCCGGTGTGATCATGTGATCGCTTGCTCCGTCGAATTTTTCCAGATATTTGATGGCGTTTTTGGCGTCTCCTTTTTGTGCATAGCTCAAACCGGCATAGAGGTTGGCAAGATTGCCTGCATCGGTGCTGCTGTATTTATCTGCTATTTTCAAGAAGCCGACATAGCCGCCTTTGTCGCCGTTCAGGGCTACATCGTAGTTGCCTTGAGCAAAGTAATCCTGTCCTTTTGCCAAAATGGTACTTGCTTTTTCAGAGTTGGGCTGTGCCACCATCTGGTGGTAGGCGTATGAACCGCCTATTATTACCACGAGGGCGATGACTGCACCGATAATAACTTTCTTGTTCTTCACAAAGAACGCTTCTGACTTGTTCAGAGTCTCATTTACATCTAATTGATTGGACTTATCTGCTGCCATAATCTATGTTTGTCTTTTTATGTTGTCAATTTTGCAGACGCAAATTTAGCTATTTTCATTTGTTTGCTGAAATTATTCACGGTATTTTTCACGCTTTACAGATTTTGCCCGGCGTTTTCTTGACTTATTGGCTGATAAACCCTAATTTTGCAATGAAACTTTAGTGCGTTATGTTCCTGAAAGAGCTATCTGTCCTTAATTATAAGAATATAGAAGAGGCTACTCTTGAGTTTTCGCCCAAGATTAATTGCCTTGTCGGTCATAACGGAGAAGGCAAGACGAATTTGATGGATGCCATATATTATCTGTCGTTTTGCAAGAGTGCCACCAATCCCAATGATTCACAGATTATTCGTCATGAAGCTGATTCCATGATGCTTCAGGGGCGTTATGTGCTTGATGATTTGACAGAAGAAAAAATCTCTTGCGGATTGACGCTTCATCACAGGAAGACTTTCAAACGCAATGGAAAGGAATATTCACGTCTTTCCGAGCATATAGGCAATATCCGTCTGGTAATGGTGTCTCCCTATGATACAGAGCTCGTTGCCGGTACAGGCGATATGCGCCGGCGGTTTATGGATATGGTCATTTCCCAGTATGATGCCCGATATTTGTTACAGGTAATCCGTTATCGCAAGGCCATGCAGCAGCGCAATGTGCTTTTGCGTGCCGAAGTTGAGCCCGATGACGGCTTTATTTCCATTTACGAGCACGAGATGGCCGAGGCGGCCGGTTATGTATATCAGCAGCGTTGCTTGTTTTTTGAGGAGTTCAGGCCTGTGTTTCGCGAAATCTATGCCCGATTGGCCGGAAACGATGAGGATGTGGATTTGCACTATGTGTCGCATTGCCATGAAGGTGACCTTTATGAACAGATAAGGGCCGGTCGTCCAAAGGATCGTGTCATGGGTTATTCGTTGCGCGGAATACATCGCGATGATATTGGCATGTTGCTTCATGGCTATCCCATAAGGCGCGAAGGTTCGCAGGGGCAGAACAAAACCTTTGTCATTTCGTTGAAACTTGCCCAATTCTCGTTTTTGAAAGACAAAGGCAATAAGCGTGTTCCCATCCTGCTTTTTGATGACATCTTTGACAAGCTGGATGCTGTTCGCGTTGAAAAAATAGTCAAGAGCGTTTCTGGTGATGGTTTCGGCCAGATTTTTATTACCCACACGAGCAAAGAGTTTTTAGGCTCGGCATTGGAAAAGACCGACAGGGATTTTCGGCTTTTTCGTGTCGAAAACGGTATTATAAGACATGAAACGTAGGAAAGAGCAACCAATAGGCGTCCTTTTGCATGAGTTTTTACGCGTGCAGGGGCTCGAAGCTCCGCTTAATGAATACCGCCTGTTGGCAGCTTGGGGCAAGGTGATGGGAAATATAACGGAGCGCAACACGGGTAAATTAGTTATTCGTAACGAAACACTCTATGTCGAAATAAAATCGCCTTCGTTGCGCGCAGATCTAATGCTTAAGAGAATTGAAACAGTGACCAAGCTAAATAATTTTGTTGGCTTCAAAGTTATAAAGGATATTGTGCTTATTTGAAGCCTTGTCAATAGCAGACAAAATCCACCTTGATATCGGTCGGACCGACAGGTATCTGTTCAACAATCTGGAACGGAAAAGCAACGCCTATTTTGTAGATGTTTTTCCCGATTCCGGCAAAAAGCCGGTCATAATAGCCGCGTCCGCGTCCTAATCGGTTGCCTTCGGTGTCGAATGCCATTCCCGGAACAATGGCCAGGTCGATCTTTTCAAAGTCGTGGAATTCATCTGTAATCGGTTCCGCTATTCCGTAGCTGCCCCTATGCAGGCTGCTGGTTCCTGCATAGGGGTGAAGTGATAGTCTGTTGTCGTTGACTTTGGGCAAAAGAAACGTTTTTTCCCCGTGCCACTTTTCGATGAAGCGGAATGTCGATACTTCATCGTCTAACGATGCATAGATTAAAACCACTTGGGCATGCTTGAAGCATTCGCTGTTTTCTATTTTTGCCATTACAGCTTCGGAAAGCAACAGCAGCGACTGTGTGTCGTGTTGCTTTTTGAGCAGTCGGATATGGACCCTGAGCTGTTGCTTTGCTTGTGCAAGCGTCATTTTTGTTTTGGTGTCTGTTTCGCAGCTTTTGACGTTTTGTCGGTATTACCGGCTTGTTGCGGCTTTTTGGGAAAGGCTTCGCCTTTTTCAAATACTTCTTTGGCTTTCAGCATGCATGGATCGTCCAGATTGGTGTACATGATGTTTTGTTCTTCGCCATAGAAATCGTTGATGATATAAGCGATGATGAAGTTTTTGAACAGACTGTATGACTTGCGCAACATGAGATTTCGGCGTTTCAATCCGTTTTCGGCCGCAAAGGATGCAAACTTTTCCGGAAGTTTCTGCTTGTCCAAATATTGGGATAGTGCTTTCCAATCTTCGGCTTCTCCCAGCTTGTCGCGGTTATTGTCTACGTATATGAAAGCAAACTGTGCCAGGAGTCCTTTGTAGAGCGCGTCTTGGAAATAAGAGGTGGTTCCGATTGTGTCGGCAGGGATAAAGAAGTCCGGCGTAACGCCGCCTCCGCCATAGACAATGCGGCCTATTCGGGTCTTATACCGTTTGCCGTCTTGGTGAATGCTGTCTTGAGAGAAATATTCGCCATGTTCTGCTCTCTTCAGCAAATCCATTTGGTAGTCATAGTCATTCCCTTTTACATAGGGCTTTTGCAGGCATCGGCCTGACGGGCTGTAGTAGCGGGCAATGGTGAGCCGCAGCATGCTTCCGTCGGGGAATTGGATGGGCTCTTGCACCAGTCCTTTTCCGAATGTGCGCCGGCCTATAATGATGCCGCGGTCATTGTCCTGGATGGCGGCAGTGAATATTTCGCTTGACGAAGCCGACACTTCGTCAACGAGCACTACCAATGGAATTGTCTGGTAGCTGCCGCGCCCGTCACTGGTATATTCGGAACGTGGCGACCTGCGTCCTTGCGTATAAACGATGAGGCGGTTTTTGGGAAGGAACTCATTGGCCATCCTCACGGCCGGAGCCATATAGCCGCCGCGGTTGCCGCGAAGGTCAATGATAAGGTTCTTGAATCCTTCATAATGGAGTTTGGCCAAGGCAACGAGCAATTCGGGATAGGTGGTGTCACTGAAAGTCTTGATGCGTATGTAGCCGGTATTCTCGTCGTACATATAGGCTGTATCAACGCTTTTTACAGGAATGTCACCGCGAGAAATGGTATAGTTAATCAGGTCTTTTGAACCGCGGCGCTTGACGGTGATGACAACTTTCGAGTCTTTTGGCCCTTTTAGATGACTCTTTGCATAGTCGTCGGTAAGGAATTTTCCTACAAACGACTTTCCGTCTACTTTTACGATACGGTCGCCGGGCTGCAAGCCTACTTCTTCAGAAGGGCCACCCTCGATAACGCGTATCACACGGGCCGTGTCTTTGAACAAAGTAAAGACAATTCCGATTCCTGAAAAGCTGCCTTTCAAATTTTGCATTTCGTTTTCTACATCTTTGGCACTCGTGTAGGTAGAGTGGGGGTCTAACTCTCCAAGGATCTTCGGCATGGCTTTTTCGACAAGGTCGGCAATGTTTACCTTGTCAACGTATTGGTCATCTATAATATGCAGCAAATCGTTTAGCTTATTGCTGGAAGTATTGATGATGTTGAGCCTGTTTCCCGTAAAGTGGTTGGCATAGAAACTCCCTATCAAGATGCCAAGTATTATACTGATGGCAATGATAAGGGGTATGAAGCGCGACGAATTGTTTTTTGTCATAATCGTTAATAGTATCTTTTGAGAGGGTTCAAAGCGACTTTAAGTCAAGTAGTATGGTTTTTACTTTTGCTTTTTCAAGAAGTTTCAGTCCATCGTCTAACCTGTATTTTTCACCGTACACAACCCTTTTGATGCCTGATTGTATGATGAGCTTGGCACATTCGAGGCAGGGAGATGCCGTGACATAGAGAGTGGCACCGTCACTGCTGTTGTGCGAGCGGGCTATCTTTGTAATGGCGTTGGCTTCGGCATGTAGCACATAGGGAACCGTTATGTTGTTTTCATCCTCGCAGGTGTTGTCAAATCCTGAAGGCGTCCCGTTGAACCCGTCACTTATGATCATGTTGTTCTTGACAATCAGCGCACCGACCTTGAGGCGGTTGCAGTGAGAGTTCTCAGACCATATCCGCGCCATTCTGAGATAGCGCTCGTCTAATTTATGTTGCTTTTCTTCTTCGTAAGTCATTTGCTTGCTTGTGTTAAGGCCTTTGCAATACCATCTCTTTCCAAAAGGGCTTTGATTGATGGCCGGCGTTTGCGGAAACGCCTGTATAATATTTGTGGATGCACGGTGTTTCCTTTTTCAAGTATATTGTGGCGGAAGCTTTCGGCAGCCTCTTGGCTGAAAATGCCTTTTTCTTTGAAGAGCGAGAAAGCGTCGGCATCCAATACCTCGGCCCATTTGTAGCAATAATAGCCGGCAGCATAGCCACCTGTCATGATATGTTGAAATTGGACGCTCATGCAGGTCTTCAAAGTTTGCGGAAAAAAGACAGCGCGCTTCCAAGCCCGTTTTTCAAATCGGATAATATTGTCCTCTAAGGGTTGCTGCCGTGTATAATAAGCCATGTCGAGCAGACAGAAGCTGACTTGGCGCATGCAGGCATAGGCTGCATTGAATGTCTTGCCGTCTATGACCCGCTGTATAAGCTCGTCGGGGATAGTCTCGCCTGTTTTATAATGTTTGGCGAAGCTTTGCAGAAAATCTTTTTCAAGGGCATAATTCTCCATGAATTGAGAAGGTAGTTCCACAAAGTCCCAAAAAACATTGGTTCCCGATAAGGATTCAAAGCGGCACTTGCTGAAAATCTCGTGCAGGCCGTGCCCGAACTCATGGAGAAAGGTCGATACTTCACCGAGCGTGAGCAGAGCCGGCTTGTCGGCCGTCGGTTTCGTAAGGTTCATGACCAATGAAACGTGCGGGCGCTTTTCCGTGTTGTCGTCATTGATGCATTGTCCTTGATAACTGGTCATCCATGCACCGCTCTTCTTGTTTTTTCGAGGGAAAAAGTCTGTGTACAGCAAGGCAAGGTAACTTCCGTCTTTGTCAAACACTTCGTAGGCTTCGACGTCCGGATGATAAACGGGTATTTGCGTATTGCGTACGAAAGTAATGCCATAGAGTTTGTTCGCCAGTCCGAATATTCCGCGTTTGACCTTGGAAAGTTCGAAATATGGGCGAAGCATTTCCGCATCAACGTTATAACGCTTTAATTGTAGCTTGTGACTGTAAAAAGAAAAGTCCCATGGTTTTAGTTGGAAATCCTTTCCTTCAATTTCGCAGGCCATCGCTTTGATTTCTTCAATGTCGTGACGCGCCGGTGTCTTATAGGCACGTATCAGGCTATTCAAGAAACGTGTAACCGTGGGAACATCTTTTGCCATTCTGTGCTGCAGAACAAAATCAGCGAAAGTAGGATAGCCTAAAATCTGTGCGAATTTCAATCGCAAGTTTACGAGCCTTTTTACCAAATCTAAGTTGTTCTGTTTGTTGGGGTGCGTACACAGCGTATTATAGGCCATATACATTTTTCGGCGCAATTCTCGCTTTTCAGAATAGGTCATGAATGGAGAATAGCTCGGCCCTTGCAAAGTAAACACCCATCCTTTCAGATTTCGCTCGTTTGCAGCTTGTGCGGCAAGTTCGATTTGGTGTTCGGGAAGGCCTGCAAGGTCATTCTTGTCTGTTAGATGTAAAATAAAAGCATTTTGGTCTTTCAAAACATTCTGTGAGAATTGCAGATCAAGCTGTGATAGTTCCAATGATATATCACGAAGCTTTTGTTTCTTTTCTTGTGGCAGATTTATTCCACGTCTCACAAAGCTCTCGTAAGTTTCCTTGAGAAGAGTCTGCTCTTCATCGTCTAATTTGGGGTGGGAGTCGTATACTTTTTTTATCCTTGCAAACAAAGCTTCGTTTTGCATGATATTATTTGAATGCTCAGACATGGCGGGAACAAGTTCTTGTGCCAGCTTTTCAAGCTCATCGCTTGTATTTGCACTTAAAAGATTTCCCATCACGGTGCTGGCGCGGCCTAATATTTCTCCGCAGTGTTCAAGAGCTTTCAGTGTGTTGTCGAATGTCGGTGCTTCGGGATTATTTATAATGCGGTCAATTTCTTTGTCCTCTTCTTTTATACCTTGTAGAATCGCTTCTTTTATGAAATCTGTTGTTATTAGGTTGAACGGGGTTGCTTCATGCGGCGTTCTATATGGGTGGAAGAAAGGATTCTCAGACTTAGTGTTTGAAATGTGATTGTCCATTATCATATTATTTTCCAATTGTGATACAAAGTTACAGCTTTCTTTCTTAGGGAAAACAATGTGGCCAGTTTTTCAATCTTTGGTGTTTTTCAATTGTCGTGCTCCTGTACAAAATGAACCAGGTTCTCTAATTTGGGTATGATTACCCGTTTGCGTTCGAGCTTTAGCAGTCCGTTTTTTTCTAAGCTGTTTACAACTCGTGACAGATTTAATCGTGTTGCATCGATATATACTGCTATGTCAACCATTTTGCCAATGATTTCCTTGCTGCCTGAAGGTAATGTGAAGTTATGCTGGCACACTTGCAAGAATCTGCGTGTCAAAGATGCAGAAGGCGTTTCCCATAAGGCTTTATCGGCACGTTGAAGCCGCGTACTCAGCATATTTAGCATGTTAAAACGGAATACATCATAGTTCAGCATTATTTGTGAAACGAATTCTTTGCTGATTGTAAGCGTTTGGATATCTGTTTCGGCCATATACGTTCTGTTGTGATACTGCGAAACGCCAAAAATATTCTCTGCGCCTACAACTGCTGGCGTTTTCAGTTGCTCTATAAAAACAACACGATTATTTATCGAAGCATGTGAAACTTTCAGATTCCCTTTCAAAAGGAAAAGCAGATTATGACAGGGATCTGTTTCGAGACGGATGACGCTTCCTTCCGAAAATTTTTGAAAGTGCATCTTGACTTTTGAAACTATTTCTGTCAGGTCGTTGAGGCCAAGCCCTTGGAACAAGGGTTGCTGCAAGAGCATTTTGTAGAAGGAGTCTTGCGGTTGCATAGAAATATTATTTAATGATTGATTGTCGTAGAGAGTCCGAACACCAAGTCTTGTAAAGTCCGGTTGAATCGGTGTAAATAAGCAGGGCTTGCAGGCGATGATTACGGGCAAGTAGTTTCTTTGCTTTTTCAAGTCCCATTACCATGAAAGATGTGGCATAAGCATCTGCTTCTGCGCAAGTTTGAGCCAATACTGTTGACGAAAGGATTGAATGTTGCACAGGGTAGCCGGTCTGAGGGTCTATTGTATGCGCATACTTCTTGCCGTTTTGATAATAAAAGTTTCGATAATTACCGCTTGTGGCCAAGGCGACATTTGTCAGCTTTAGCACATTTTGCAGTGTGTTGTCTTGTGATTTGTTGTCGTCTTGCGGCCGCACAATGCCGATTGTCCAGTTCTCGTGTTGCTCATTTACGCCGTGTGCCCGGATTTCGCCTCCTATTTCAATCATATAATTGTCTACGTTATGGCTTTCCAAAAATTGGGCAACGCGGTCGCAACCATATCCCTTGGCAATTCCGCTGCAATCCAGCATAATGCGGGAGTCGTTTTTTATGAGTTTGTCATTTTCTATCTTTACTTTGTTGTAACCTACCATGTCAAGCAGGCTGTCTATTTGCTGCGGACCAAGACTCTTCTTGTTCTTAAAGCCAAATCCCCATGCATTGACCAATGGTGCAATGGTTATATCAAATGCTCCGTCTGTCTGTCGTGCTATTTCCATTGATAGGTGGAAAACTTCCCTGAACAATGAGTCTGTGGCCTTTCCCTTATTCGAGTTAATCAGGCTGATTGTGCTTTCGGGATTAAACATGGAAAGGGAGTTGTCTACATTTCTCAATTCGTTTAGGATGCCGTTGCTCAGATTCTCATTGCTTTGGTAGGTTATGTGATAAGTTGTTCCGAAAATTCGTCCTTCGCTTTTTTTGTAAGGTGCCGGTTTACGCGAATTTGTCACAACCCAAATGCTGCCGGCAATAAGAAACAGAAGAAAAATCGCTTGTAAGGCAAACTTTACTTTCTTGCTTATCATTCTTTCTGTGTTTTGTGTCATGAATGCAGGCTAAATGTCAAAAATCAGGTTGAATGTTCCGCCAAAATTGTGCGTGTCGTTTTTACCGAAGCCCGGAACATACCATGCTTGTCCTATATCGGATTCTTTTTGGCTGAGTCGCATCCTGTAACGCAACGACCACCCCATATGAAAGCACCCCCATATCTTGGCCTCTAACCCGAAAACCAGTTCGCTCCACGAACAATCGGACTTAAGTCCCTTGAAACTGTAGGGAACGCTTTCTTGCCAAACCGGATCTATAAGGTCCGGGCCTGTCAGGTCGAACTTTATTTTGGAATATGCATAGCGCAAGCCAACAAACACGCGATTGCCTGAACGCAAGTCTTTGGCAAGGTTATAATCGCATCCTATTCTCATATATGGTGAGTTCGTTTTGAAGTATAAGTCTGTTTCTCCGTCTTGATGGTCGCTGTGTCCTAAGCCCAATTCTACAATGGGGAAAAATTTCCCTTTCAGGTTAATGCGGAAAGCCCCTTCTATTTGTCCGTAAGTTGCGGCTTTGTACATGATGAGTCCCAATAAGTCGCCTGACACCGACATTCCTTCAAAGAAATGCATGGGGCGTGCTTGCAGTGCGGCTTTTATCGAGTCGATAGCCGGTTGGTACTGTACGCCCATCGTCCGCTGTTGCGGTTGTGCCGGTTGTGTCGGTTCCTGAGCGGATGCCGACATGGCAAACAGCAGGCTAATAATGGCTGAAATATATTTTAAGATTTTCTTTTTCGTCATAGTTTACATCAGGATTTGCAACGACAATGCTGTCAATGACAGTGGTGATGTCGGCTGTTGGTGTGCGTCGTGTGATGCGTACTCCTGTTATGGTATGAAAAAATGCCGTACTGCAGTCAAGCGATACAAAATGCGGCTCATTTGTGTGGCTCACGAAGATGCTGTCTGTGGTTGTCCCTGTTTTTGAGACGAGCCGAAAGAGCAAAGTGTCGGTCTTCTGAGCATATCCCATGGGAAGTTTCACCTTGTTAAAGTCTATTCCGCGGTTTAACAGCGTAGTGTCACGTCGTCCGACGGCCACAATGCTTAGTGTATCGGTCATATTTGCCTGTAGTCCGGTGTGCGAATCATAAAAGGCTGCCGTCAGGCTTACTGTGTTGTTGAGCGGACAGTCCGTACTGCTGCATTGACAGAACAGCCCTTGCATTCCTATTATTATAATGACGATGAAAAGCTGGAAACTGCACTTAAATTTCATCTTCTATCTGGTAATTGTTGCGGTTGTCTGCGTTACGGCTTATCAATTCTCCCACAAATCCGGTCATGAACAATTGCGTACCGAGTATCATCATGGTAAGAGCAATATAAAAATAGGGAGAATCGGTTACCAATGGTGCCGGAATTCCTTTAGACAGCGCACAGAGTTTGGTTGCACCTACAATGATGATGGCCAGGAACCCGATGAAAAACATCAGCGAGCCCAAAAAACCGAAGACGTGCATCGGCTTTGTTCCAAACTGCGTCAGAAACCACAGACTCATCAGGTCAAGGTAACCATTGAAAAAGCGATTCAATCCGCCGAACTTCGTGCTGCCGTATTTTCGTGCTTGATGGTGAACCACTTTTTCGCCTATCTTTGAAAAACCGGCATTTTTTGCCAGATATGGTATGTAGCGGTGCATTTCACCATATACTTCAATGTTTTTTACCACTTGCAGCTTATAGGCTTTCAGCCCGCAATTGAAATCATGCAGGTTGTGAATGCCGCTTACCTTGCGTGCCGTTGCATTGAAGAGCTTGGTCGGGATGGTTTTTGACAATGGATCGTAGCGTTTTTTCTTGTATCCTGAAACCAAATCATATCCTTCTTCCGTAATCATCTTGTACAATTCGGGGATTTCATCCGGTGAATCTTGAAGGTCTGCGTCCATGGTAATGACAACATCGCCTTGTGCCTTTTTGAATCCCACATAAAGAGCCGCCGATTTGCCATAGTTGCGGCGAAACCTGATGCCTCTCACATTTGCGTTGCTGCTGCCGAGCTCCTGAATCTTTTCCCAAGAAGAATCTGTACTGCCGTCGTTGACGAATATCACTTCAAAGCTGTATCCGTTTGTCTGCATGATTCTTTTGATCCATTCAAACAGCTCCGGAATACTTTCTTCTTCATTATATAGAGGTATTACAATCGAAATGTCCATATATGATATTAAATGTTGCGTATGTAAGTTCTTTTTGTTTTGGCAATCAATGCTGTCGGGAAGGATAGCAGTAATGCAAGAATCAGGTTGATGTCAATGATGTTTGCTGTTATCATGAGTGGTGTCACGCTGCGTAACAGTTCGTCCATGCTTGAAAAACCGGTTGCTGCGAGTGTCTCGTTCAATTGGTTCTTCAGCTGAGGAGTGTTCAGCACCTGTCTCATTTCTTCGCTGTGCAGGCGTGCGATATTTGCCTCGGCAAAGCTTCCATGGTCAAACATGCTGAAATAAATGTAAGCCGTTCCGGCTAAAATGGCGGTTGCATAGAGATACATCATAAATGAAAAGAGATAACATCGTCCGAAGTCGACAATGCCATCTGCCCTTACCTGACGTTCAAAATAGCGCGCTGCAATGATGCCTACTATCGGCACGCTGAAAAGTATGAGTGCGTATAAACTGTGAAGAACCGGAAACCTGTAACCGGCCACAAAGCACAGTAACCCCACACACCAGTAAAGTCCGAACGCTCCGCCCAATTGCATGGCATAGGCGTTTGTCTGCTTCAGCAGGTCTGAACTTAAAACCATTTCGGTATTATCGTTGATTTATAGATATGCAAAGATACGCCAAGTTGCGCGAAGACAGAAGTGAAAGCCGGAATTTTTCTGTTGTCAGGCTTTTTCGCAGTTCATCCGGCTCTTGAAAAGAAAGAGGGCAAGCTTTCTCTCGAACCTTACCCTCTCTCTTTCACTCGTCATTTATTGACGATATACTTGATGCAAGCCAGACCGCCGAAAATTTGCAGCAGCAGTCCCGGAATTCCCGTTCTGACATCTTGCAGGGCTGTGACAAGGCTTCCTGTGTAGGCCCATTCAAACAAAGTGCCGGCCGATTGGTAGGCTACTGCCGTTGCAGCGAGCAACAACAGGCTTATCTTTTTGAACTTCCATGCCATAAAAGATGCCGCCAGGGCTAAAAACACGGATTTGGCCATTATGATGGGTAGCATTGCAGCTGCGGGCATGCCAAACAAGACCGAATTGACCAAAGGCGACAGCACGGCCGTCAGCAGGCCTACGCGCCAGCCGTATTTGTAGGCGCCAATCAGCGTAAAGAAATAGATAGGCAGGAATATAGGGCCGCCTTTCGGTATCAGATGGAACAGTTGCGGCAAAACAATGTTCCCGACGATGAAGAGGGCAGCGGCTACATAAGTCCTGCTCTCGGTGTAATTCAGTGAATAAAGCTTTACTGTTTGCATTTCGGCAATGTCTTTTAAAGGGTTTCTTGTTTCAGTTGTTCAACGTATTTGTCTATCTTCTGAAGCTCCATGGGAATCATGATGCGTTGCGGGCAAGCCGGAATGCATTTCCCGCATCCGGTGCAGTGCGATGCCTGACGCAATTTGGGAACGCTCCTGTCGTAGCCCACCAATTATCCCAAGCGGGTCTAACCATAGGAAATGAAAGGATAGTAAGGTAATGTAATATTACTGATTTACAGTCTATTAGGAATGAAAGCCGATTTTGGATTGGTTCGTTATTCTTTCCTAAATTAGCGGATTGTTTACCCACTTTTGTCTCGTTTTTGTCCCTCGTTATATTATCTTTGCATCGCAAGCTAAATGCTTGATAATCAGCGATAAAAGAATATGTTAACATCAGAAAAGAAAGGAAA
>DJPH01000057.1:0-34051 GCA_002439755.1 Prevotellaceae bacterium UBA6417
ACCGTGCGCCTGAAACGCATGTTTTTCTGTGCCATACTCAACAACGAGCTGCCTTTGGCCTATAAATACCTCAGCCTGATTGCCAAAAAGCCTTTCGAGTCGGCCTTTGTCGACAAATACGGTGATTGGGTGCAATACCCAGAAAAAGTAAAACAGGATGCCGACCTCATGAAAGTTGCCGAGCTGATGCCGGTCGAAGATTCGTTTGAGCAACGCTACCGCACGCCGCTTTTTATCGGCTATAACGTGGCCTTGGAAAGCGGCCGCAGCATTCGGGCGCTTGAAAATTCCCTGGCGGCTTGTCTTTATGCCAAAGAGCTTGATGCCTTTTACCTGCATGCCGCCCTCTTGCGCGGAAACACTCTTCCCAAATCTTTTGAAGAAGGTCTGGCCTTGGTCGGAACCAAGACTCCGCAAAAGTTAGAAGGCTTCACGGTCTCACCGTTGGCACTCAGTGCCGTAAAGGTATTCTTGCAAGATGCTTTGGTATATAAGGGCGAAAAAAGGAAAAAGGTCTTTTACGATCTCAATCCGAAATACAAAGGATATTATCCCTTTTATTATTACTTCCAAAACATTCCAGATGAGAATTACGTATTCGACAAAAAAGAAAAGGGTCGAGTCAACTAATACACATTACCTTTGACATGAAACACTCAATTATTTATTATACGTTAGTCTGCCTCTGCCTCCTGTCATTGGCGGCTTGCAAGCAGCAATATAAGGTGCCTGCCGATTTTACAAAGACATCAGAGAAATTACGGATATATCCCGATTATGCCAATGTGGTCATACCGCCCAACATTGCTCCCTTGAACTTCATGGTGCGCAATGGCGGCGATGAATTTGTCGTTCAAATGAAAAACGGTTCCCATCAGCTGTTGGCAGGAGCCGGCAGCGATGGCAAAATTCTTCTCGACAGTACCGAATGGCGCAATCTGTTGAATCATAGCAAAGGCCACAGTATTGCCGTTACGGTCTATTCGCATGATGCCGACGGCTGGAAAGCATATCGTCCCTATACCATTACCGTGGCGGCAGAGCCCATAGACGCTTATCTTTCTTACCGTCTCATCGAGCCCGGTTACGAACTCTACAGACAGCTCGGCCTGTATCAGCGCAATCTGACTACGTTTGACCGGCAAACCATCTATGAAAACAACCGTAAGTACAGCAACGGAGAAAACCACTGTATCAATTGTCATAATTATAAGAATAACGATGCGCGAACCATGATGTTTCACGTACGCGGCAACATGGGAGGGACGCTCATTGCCAAGGATGGGAAAATTGAAAAGCTGAACATGAAAACAGACTCCATCATCAGTTCGGCGGTTTATCCGTCATGGCATCCGCGCCGCAATTGGCTGGTTTTTTCGTCCAATAAGACAGGTCAGACCTTTCATCTTTTAAATAAGGAAAAGATTGAAGTCATCGACCATGCCTCCGACCTTGTTTTCTACAATGCGGATAGTCATGAAATCAGCAATGTACTGAAAACGCCTTTCGATATGGAGACATTTCCTTGCTGGAATCCTGCCGGCGACCGTGTATATTATTGTGTGGCGCATATGCCGTCGTTCGCCCAGGTGCCCGATTCGTTACACTCACTCGAAGTGGTCAACCATTATGACAAGATGCACTATAATCTGATGAGCATTCCTTTCGACGAAAGCACCATGACTTTCGGTGAGCCCCGGCTGGAATTCGATTGCGACGCGATAGGCAAAAGTGCCTCTGTTCCGCGTGTCAGTCCCGATGGCCGCTACGTGCTTTTCACCCTTGGCGATTACGGACAGTTCCATATTTGGCACAAAAGCTCCGATCTTTATGTCAAAGACCTGCAGACGGGTCGTATCTACCCCCTTACTGCATCCAATAGCAAGGATGTAGATTCGTTTCACTCGTGGAGTTCAAATAGTCGTTGGTTTGTTTTTAGCAGCCGCCGCGATGACGGGTCGTTTACACGCTCTTACATAGCCTATTTTGACAAGAACGGCCAGTCGCACAAGCCTTTCATGCTGTCGCAGGAAGACCCTGAAGACAATCTTCTGCTTTTCAAGAGCTACAATGTGCCAGAGCTTTCGCGCAACGCCGTGCCTTATACGTACGATCAATTCAAATCGGTTATCTACGGACAGGAAGGCTCACCGGTTAAATACAAGGAAATCAGAAAGAATCTGAAATAATCATCCTGCCATGAAATACTGGTTTTTGTTTTCACACGGCAATATCGTTTTGTCGGCACAAGCCGATGGAAGTTTTGCCATTCCGTTGCAAGACAATCCGCCCTTCAATTCATTTGATAGCGAGATGCACGTTCCGGCCTTTGGAAACCAAGATGCGGTCATTGCCGATATCGGTGATTTGCCGCTGCCACAAGGGTTTCAAAGCATAGGACTTCGTGCCAGCTACTACAAGCTCGACCATGAGTCATATCTCCTTGCCGGAAAGGCGGCCGAACTTCTTGATTGGCACAAATCCACACGTTATTGCGGCTGTTGCGGCCATCCCTTGTCGTTTCATACCCCCATCAGCAAGCTCTGTCCCAATTGTCATCGCGAGATATGGCCCAAACTCTCACCGGCCGTCATCGTGTTGATTCGACGTGCCGATGAAGTGTTGCTTGTACAGTCTCGTTCGTTCAAAAAAGACTATTACGGGCTGGTGGCCGGCTTTGTAGAGACAGGCGAGAGCCTTGAAGAGGCTGTCCACCGCGAAGTGCGCGAAGAGACCGGTCTTGAAATTGACGGCTTGCGTTATTTCGGCAGTCAGCCTTGGCCTTATCCTCGTGGTCTGATGATAGGATTTACGGCCGATTATGTGTCAGGCAATCTGCACATCCAGTTTTCCGAGCTCAATAAAGGCGGGTGGTACAAACGCGAAACCCTGCCCGCTATCCCCGAAAAGCTGAGCATAGCCCGTATGCTTATCGATGCTTGGATAGAGGGCAGGGTATAGGTGCGCCCCGTCACGACTCTTGCGAGCTGCTATGAGCGGCGCATTTCGTCCAACAGCTGTTTCTGCTTTTCTGACAGGGAAGAAGGAAGCACGATGTTGTAAGTTATAATCAAATCGCCAAAAGTTCCGTCGCCTCTGTCATAACCTTTTCCTTTCAGGCGCACCTTGCTTCCGTTTTGGGTACAAGGTTTCACCTTCAGCCGCAACTTGCTGTTCTGTGTCTGCAAAATGATGGAGCCGCCCAGCAATGCGGTATACATGTCAAGATTGACCGTAGCCCGTGCATCGGCATCGGGAGTGGCCATGTTGTCGAATGCGCTGAATCCGCCCGTGGCGCGTTTGCGCCTGCGTGCACTTTGTCCGAACAAGTCTTCGAAGAAGCTGCTGAAACGGCCGTTCATACCTTCGAATTGTGAGAAATCCATGTTCTCGAATTCGTTGTCACTGCCATTGCCTGCACCTTGGCCTCCGTGCTGCTGCTCATATTCTGACGCTTCTTTCCAGTGTTCGCCATATTGGTCGTATTTCTTTCGTTTCTCAGGGTCGCTCAACACATCGTTGGCTTCGTTCAAGGCCTGAAATTTGGCCTTGGCTTTCGGATCGTTGGGGTGCAAATCGGGATGGAACTGCTTTACCCTGCGTTTGTAAGCATCTTTGATGGCATCCTGCGGTGTATTCCGGTCAATGCCCATTATCTTGTAGTAATCTATAAAGGCCATAATCGTAGTATTTTTAATATCTTTCATTTTGATACAGCAAAACAAGTGCCACTCCGTCAATTTCGCCGTTTTGTCAGTCATTTTTTTTGTAAAATGTTGCTGTCTGGTTAGACAAAGGATGGCTGGTGTCTGTACGCTATCCGAACTTGCAAGCCAATCCGCCCAAGGTTTTTTTGTATCAAAACATTTGTAAGGGTCGAAAGTTTTTCTTACCTTTGCACAGCAAAATGAAAAAGCCGAAATGGCTCAGTTGGTAGAGCAATTCATTCGTAATGAATAGGTCCCCGGTTCGAGTCCGGGTTTCGGCTCTCGGTTAAGATTCCTCATCTGAGGAATCTTAATCTGTTTTTAGGCATTCACTTCTTACTTGCATGAAAAGCATCAGTCATAGTCCGTGATGCAACTTGTTCCGTATTTATTCGTGAGCATTTCGCGTACCGGCTCATCAGCAATAAAGAACGCCGTCGATAGGACTTCGCCCAAAGTGCCGCTTTGTGTGACAACTGTCGTTGTCCGTTTTCCAAAAATACGCTTGCCGTTGTTTGGATTGACAATGTGATTACGTTCGGCTGTGTCGTTTCCCGAAGTTGTCAGGCATTCGTCATGCAGAGTTATGTAGTTAATAGTTTTGCGGCCGCAAGGTATTTTCCAGGGTACACCGTCATCGCGGTTCCCAAGACACATAACAGAGCTGTTTCCCATGTTAATCAGGGCACCGCTCATGGGAGTATCGGCCATCAGCAGGCGTACACGGTCAAGAGCATACCCTTTTAGAAAGCCTGACAAATTGATTTTTATTCCGGGACGCGTAAAACGAATATGCATGCCTGTGTCGAGTTGTACACAATCGATGCTTTTGCCGTTGTAGTCTTCCGAATCCGTTGTTATGTCAAATAAACCGAACGTATTTTTGTTATAGTCAAGGGCTATGCGGAGCATATCATAAAGTTCCGGGCTCAGATCAACGCGGTTTGCACTTGCATGTGCATTGACAAAGGAGAGTTCGCTTTCCGGGTCAAAGGCGTTTCCCGTTTTTTCTAAGGCTGCAATTTCGCGGAAAGCCTTGCATGATATTTCATTGAAAAAAGATTCTGCCTCGTTTGCAACAAAGAGGAAGTCCATCCGGGTGTGCATGGCCGAAAACCATGTGTAATAGATTTTTTTGCCCGCAGACGATTCTTTGCACAAATGAGGCAGAGCCTGAAACACCTTTTACAGTTCCTTTATCTTGACGTTTTTGAACCACACTTCATTGCCGTGATCCTGCAAAAGTATGTGGCCGTCGGTATTGCCGAAGTTGGGCCAGTTGCGATACTTGCTATAGGCAACAAGAGCATTCCACATCTGGTTGTTGCGTTCGTATTCAACCATCTTGACACCGTTGAGCCAATGCTCCACGTGGTTGCCCTTTACGATGATGGTGGCATTGTTAAATGAATTGATGTCAAAAGGTTTCTTTTCCGGTGCAGGTATCAAGTCGTAAAGCGAACCGAGCTTGCGGTTGCCCTTTACACCAAGTTTTGCGTCTGGATGATTGTTGTCATCAAGAATCTGAAACTCGCATCCGATGGCCGAACCTTCGCCTTTGTTCATGTCAGGATTGACAAAATACTTGACACCGCTGTTTGCGCCTTTTGTTATCTTGAAATCAACCGAAAGAATAAAATCCTTGTACTTGCGTGTAGTAACTATATCACCTCCGTTTGCCGATTCCGCTCCGTTGGAGGGCTGCACTTTGAGCAAACCTTTTTCAATCGACCAGCCTTTTTGCGGAAAAGTCGCGATTTTTGCACCGCGCCAACCGTTTGTGGTCTTTCCGTCCCAAAGCAATTTCCATCCATCACGCTCTTCTTCAGGCGAAAGTGTGTTGTCTATACAGTTCACCTGCGGTGCTGTGGTAGGTGTCAGGTAATCTTTTACATTTTCAGTACAGATACGAAGATTTCTCCATGCAATGGTTTTTCCTTCATCCTGTTTATTCCCTATTTGATGCACTTGCAAGGCGATGAATCCTGATAGCGTTTTATCGTCCCAAACGTTGGCGCAAGGAATGCCGTTGATCCATGTGCGGATTACATTGCCGCAAGCTTCAATGCGAGCCTTGTTCCATTGATTGCTCTTGAAGGCACTGCGAGCCGCCGGGTTTTTCGTGAGCGGATAAAGCCACCCGCGGCGGGCTTCGTCGTATACACCGCCACTCCAGGCACGTGCCGATGGATCTATCTCGAACTGGTAACCGTGAACCCGGCCGTTGTTGTAGCTCTTCAAGCTCTCGCTGCGAAACTGTACACCGGAATTCAGACCTTCGTCTACCTTAAATTCAAATTCAAGAATAAAATCTCCATAAGCCTGACGGGTGCAAAGAAACGAATTAGGCGTTCCCATTTTCGAGTAACCTACTATGGCTCCATCCTTAACCTTATAGGCGGCCTTGCCGTTGAGTTGCTGCCATCCCTTCAGGTTTTTGCCATTAAACAACGGCTTCCAGTTTTGGCTTGCGGCAGGCAAGGCCAATGTACATCCTAAAAATAAAATAGCTAACTTGTTCATCTTTATTTTTGATCAAATTTCATTGGAAATCATAACTTATAGAAATCCTCCCATCCGCGTCTTGGCGGCAGTCCGGTGAGCAGGGCATTGGCAAAGTCATTGTTCGTGAACTGTTTGGTGCGTGGATCGAAAAACAGTTGGGTGTTCAAGCGTTGCGCAATGACGCCCAGGCAGAATACCTGACCCAAGACACCGTTGATTTCAAACGGTGAACGCGTCTTTTCGAGTCCTTGGCATGCACGCAAAAAGTTGACATAATGATTTGAAGGGCTCTTCGGAACAACCGGCAACTTGTCTTTCATCTCAAGAGCCTTTTCTTCCGGAATGATAGAAAGTGTCGAACCATGGCTTCCGCCTTTAAAAATCAGGTCTTTGGTGTAAATGATTTTACCTGGATTCAATTTCGCGACTGGAGTCGCTCCCTGATTGGTCGACGGTACATTGGCGTTATATTCCGATGTGCCATAGCCTTTCGGGAGAGGCGGAAAGTTGTCCAAGCCATCATACCATGTGATGTCGCAAGGCGGCATGTGCTTACGTGCCGCGAAGCGGAACAAAATCGTAGACGAGAATGGAAAGAAGAAGTCGTTGTGTCCTTTGGCATATTTCATCGTGATTTCATACGGAAGTCCTAAATCCAGAAATTCGTGTACAGTATCAATCAAATGTGCGCCCCAGTCGCCCAAAGCGCCCATACCGAAATCATACCAGCAGCGCCAGTTTCCCTGATGAAACTTTTCAGAATAATCATGATATTGGCAAGCTCCCAGCCATGTCAGCCAATCCATATCCTTGGGCAGTGGATCGGCGTCAGGGAACTTGTACATGTTTGAATCGAAATTGTGCCAACGGCGAGAGTTATTCATATGTGCGGTTACCGCCGTGACATCCTTTATAATGCCGGCATCCATCCATGCCTTGAACTGGAAATAGTTGGCTTCGGAATGGCCTTGGTTGCCAACCTGTGTGACAACTTTCGGATTCTTTTTGGCCGCCTCAATCAGAAGTTCGGCTTCCTGGAAAGTGCGTGTGATAGGTTTCTCGACATATACGTGCTTGCCATATTTGATGGCCATCATGGATATGGGAAAATGTATATGGTCGGGCACAGATGCGCACACGGCATCGAAATGGCTGCCATATTTTTCAAACAATTCGCGGAAATCACGGAAGCGCTTGGCATCAGGATATTTTGACAATACTTTCTGACATTGTTTTCCATCAAGATCTACATCGCAGACGGCTACGACGTCAACCATTCCGGTCTTGGCAAATTCGGCGATATTCTGTTCGCCGCGATTGCCGATGCCGATGTAAGCGATTTTTACCTTTTCATTTTTTGCGGCAGCCCATTCCTTTGAGGTTACCGGGGTAGCGAACAGTTTGCCCGACGAACCGAGTGCTATGCCTGCCGCCGCCATTCCCATTTCTTTTAAGAAGTCTCTTCGTGTAGCCATATTGATTATTTTTTGATTGTGTTTTTGACGAGATAGAACAGGATTCTTATGAAACTCCAAGCCACATACAGTGCAATGGCGAATGTCAATACGTAAAAGATGGATGTTGCCAGTTCTTTTGCAGGTGCCTTGTATTCAATGATTGCATATACGTTGAATGCAAATGCTATCAGAAAACATACTGTCAGGGTGGCTATTTCGATTTTCTGTCTTTTTTTAGTTATTGTCAGGTCTTTCATTGTCGGCGGGTGCTTTTGTGTTGTAATTTGAATAGTCTATTTTGTACTCGTCGGGGAAGCCGAGTATTTCTCCACGCGTAATGGCTTCATGTCCAAGCAGACAAAGGATGCTTGCATAGTAGCCTTCTTCGGCTATGCGCTCAGGCTGCCTGTTTGTAACGCATGCTTCGATAAAGGCGTCGACATTGAGCGATGTCCCGTCGTTGTCAGGGCGTTTTCCCAGGATATACTCGCCATGGTTTTCGTTGGCAGTTTCAGGGGCCCAGCTTGTTCCGGCAAACGGTATCGAGCCGAAGAGCTCGTTTTCCCATTTGTTGATCATTTGCAGGAATGCGGGTGCAGGGTCTATTGTTTCAAAATAGTATTTTCCCTTTTCGGGTTCGACGGTTCCGAGATTGCCGAGAATTTGTTCTTCAAGACCATAAAATTTGTTGGATATGTCGGAACCCCACGTCATCATTTCTCCATTATCAAAGGTATAGATGCAGTTGATGTTGTCATAGACTTCGCGTCCGTCCTTCCAGAATGTGATTGCTCCGTGTCCCATCACCTTTTCGGGCAGTTTTCCTAAGGCCCAAGTGCCCACTTGCAGTTGGTGGCAAGCCAGTTCGGTCATCAGTCCTTTGGAATATTCTTTATAGAGGCGCCAATTGATTTGGCGTTCAAGCTTTGGGTCGGGTACCGGCCGTCTCCAATCGCCGTTCCGATTCCAGAAGGCGTGAATGCAATTGACTTTTCCGAATGTTCCCTGGTGCACCAGTGCCATTGCCTTGATGTAGCGCGGATCGTAAAGCCTTTGCTGTCCGCTGAAGAATATCTTGCCGCTGCTGAGGTGCTTTTTATACATGTTGTTGCACTCTTCCATTGTATATCCGATGGTTTTTTCGCAATATACGTTTTTGCCGGCATCAAATGCGTCCAACACTATTTGGCAATGTGTGTTGAGAGGTGTGGCTACAACCACGGCATCGATGTTTTTGTCGGCAAGCAGCCGGCGATAGTCCTTGTAGGTCTTGGCTTGGGGCACCATTTTGAGTGCTTCGTCCAATGAGGGCTGGTATATGTCGGCAAAAGCCACGACTTCTACTTTGGGATTCTGTAGCAGGAAGCTCAAAAGGAAGCGTCCTCGCGAGCCGGGACCTATCAGTCCCACGCGGCAACGTTCTTTTGCGGTATGGTTGACATCGGCAAAGGCCGACAGCCAAGGACTCGACAAGGCCAGCACACCGGTGCCAATCAGGCCGAGTTCTTTCAAGAACAGCCGCCTGTTCATCTGGTTCTCGTTTTCGATATTTTCCATATGTATATCAAGTATTGTTGTGTGATTTCTTGTTTTTCGGTTATTCCCCTCCGGTTGTGTCGGTTACTTTTTTCAAGGCTCCTGTCGTCGAGTAGAATGTCACTTGTGTGCTTGTGCGTTTGTTGAAGAGCTCGCTGCTCAGAATCTCGGTTCTTCCGAATTGTCCCATGGGAGTTGTCAATGTTGCATAGGTTGCGTTGCGGTCGTAGACTTTCACGCTCACCTGACTCGGCACAGTATATCTTACGGCTTCGAGTTCTGCTTTTTTGGGCTTTGGATTGTTTGTTTCCACGGGCAGGGTCTTTTCGTCTTTCACGCTGATGTATACGGGGTCGCCCGCCAGATTGTCTTTGCCGACCAGTCCCAATTCGCTTGAAAAGCGGAAGAGCAGTTGCTTGTCGCCTTCATTTCGGGGTATGAAGTTGAGTGTATAGGTTTTCACCTCATGTTCCGTGGTTCCTTTGAAGAGTTGCAGCAAAGCTTCTTCTTGTATGTTCAACTGATTGATCATCAATTTTAATTGCTCTCCGTCTTTGGGCATATTGTCGGCTTGCCCTTTCGACAACGCGCTTCGGCTTTCGCGTATGTCATAGATTTCATTGGCGGTGAGTTCTGCCATTTTGTTTTGGCTGCCTGCATAGAGTATTTCCTCGGTCATGTAGTCGCGCGGCTTCAATGTCGATTTTTCAAGGGTATTCACTTCGGCCACTTTAGGCATGTCATCTTCCCTGCCTTCGGTGTTGATCGAGGTGATGATGCCGTTTTTTGTCAGCCCCACAAGGGGTGCTATGGTTTTTTTGCGCAACGGTATGGAAAAAACCTTTGTTGTGTCGGGCACTCCATAGGGTGTGAGATATACCTTGTCTATTTTCCAGGTGGTTGTTTCGGCTTTCGGCACATTATTGAGCCGCAGATAGCGTTGGGCATAGTCTTTAAAGTCGCCGGGATGAACGGTTGTCCGCGATGCGATGACGGTTACTTTCAATGCTGTCTTTGGCAGGAAATAGGTTACGCCCTCGGCCGTCACACCGGGAATATAGCGGTTTACTTCTGTTTGTGCCTTTCCTTGCAGCATGCAAGCCAGCAGGCAGGCTGTGATGGTTGTCTTTATAGTCACGGTGCTATTGTTTTTTCAGTTGTTTGATGGCATAGGGCAGATTTTCTATCAGGTCATTGACAGTCATGCCCTCTTCGGTGAGTTTTTCTGCGGCCAGGTCGCCGGCCAGTCCGTGCAGGTAGGTTCCGAGCCGGCAAGCTGCCTCGACATCGTAGCCTTGAGCCAGAAGAGACAGCAGCACGCCTGTCAGGGCATCGCCCGAACCGGCTGTTGCCATGCCCGAATTGCCTGTTGTGTTGAAATAGATCTGGCCACGCGGCGTGCATATTGCCGTGCGGTGCCCTTTGAGTATGATGTAGATTTGCTGGTGCACGGCTTGCGCCCTTGCCTGTCCGAGCATGTCAAAGTCGCTCAGGCTTTCACCGAAAAGCCGCACAAATTCTTTGGGATGGGGTGTGAGTATGGCGTTCTTGGGTATTTGCTGTATCCATCCTTTGTGGCCGGCCAGGATATTCAGTCCGTCGGCGTCTATCACCATGGGTTTTTGCGTGTGGCTTATCTGTTCTATGAAGGCAATGGCGGTGTTTTTCTTTTCACCCAGGCCGGGGCCTATGGCCAGAGCGTCGTAATCGTCGGTCTTGACGGTCGATGCGACAAAGTAGTTTTCATCATCGTGGTGAAGCACGGCTTCGGGAACGGCTGTCTGTAGTATGGAGTTGTTTATTTTCGGGGTATGGATGGTCAGTTTGCCTATTCCGCTCCTCATGCAGGCGCGCGAAGCGAGTATCGCGGCACCGGCCATGCCATAGCTGCCGGCAACGAGCAGTCCGTGGCCGAATGTGCCTTTATGGCCGAAAGACGGGCGCGGCTTCAGCATTGTTGCCATGTCTTCTTTTTCGTCGAGCAGATAGGGCTGCTGTTCAAATTTCACCTCGTTTTCTTTCAATCCTATGTCGAGCACTGTAAGGTGCCCGAGATACTCCTGATTGTCGGCCATCAGAAACGAGGGCTTCAGGCATTGCATGGTAAACGTATAGTCGGCCTTTATGATGTGGGCGCGTATGTTGTAGGTGTTGTCTTCGCACATCAGACCCGATGGGATATCGATCGATATAACCTTGGCTTCCGAGCGGTTGATGAACTTCACCAAGAGGGCATAGCCTCCGTTGAGTGCCTTGTTGAGCCCTGTGCCGAACAACCCGTCGATGACGTAATCGTTTTTTTCGAGGCCGGGCATTTCAAATTGGCTCGTAATTTCATGGAATGCCGTCTGTGGACACGTTTCTGTCAGTCTTTCCTTGTTGGTGGCGCAATCTGGGCTGAGCCGGCCGCCCGTGTTAAACAGGAAGACTTCGATTGCATAGCCTTCTTTTGCGAGCATGCGGGCAACGGCCAATGCATCGCCTCCATTGTTGCCCGGCCCGGCAAAAACCTTGAACGAGGCTCCCGGAACGCATATTTTCCTGATGCCTGCGCACAATGCGCGGGCAGCCCTTTCCATCAGGTCGATGGATTTTATCGGCTCATGTTCGATGGTGTAGGCATCGAGCTTGGCCATTTGTGCTGCTGTCAAAATTTTCATACTGCAAATATATATAATTCTTTCGGTTTACGATTCATTGGCTGTGTTTAATGAGTGCAAATTCGTTGTTTTCGCTTGCCATTTGAACCGTCTGCATGATGATGGGAAGCCTCAGCCGTTTTATCGGCGTACTGTGGCTTTAAAAGGCAAGGGAGTAATTTTGAAAAGGTATGGAGCGTTTTGAAAAGGCAACGCACTGTCTGCGCCATGACAGGCGGGCGGTTAAGAATGCAACCGGGTTGTCCGGATTTCATCTTTTTGTCAACGACAGAAAATAGCCTATCTTGTAAAGTTTGAAAAGCAGCAGGTTGGGGTGCTTTCCAAGCAGGTTGCGACGTTCGCAGCCGCGAAACAAAGTGTGAAGCACGCGAAAAAAGGCTGCAAGACCGAAGCGCCGAATCTGCATGGCTACGGCCGAAACCGTTATTGATTGCTGATAGACGGCATCGAGTTTCGAGAGGTTGCGAAGGGCTGTCTCTGTCTTGGCCAGAAAAGAGGCGTTGTTGTCAATGCCTGTGTGTATAAGCGGATTGTCGATGTGTATGACGGGGATGCCGTGTTGCCTAAGTTGCAGGCCGAACATGGTATCTTCATAGCCGTAGCTGCGCAGATCTTCATTGAAGGGAATGTCGGAGAGCAGTTTTTTTTGAAGCATCACATTGAATGTCGTAAAACGGCTGTAGGGATGCTGGCGCCGCCTGCAGTCCTTGTTGCGGGCGGCAGCCGCCATTTCGTATCTGAAGCGCAGCCTGTTGTCGGGGGTGACCGATTGGGGCGATGTATGAACACCGCCGCAGATTACGGCCGCGGGGTTGGCTCGGGCTGTTTTGAGGTAAGTGGTAATCAGTTGGGGCGAATACATTCGGGCATCGCTGTCGACAAGCAGCAACAACGGATATTTTGCCGCTGCGGCAGCGCGGTTGAGCAGAGCCGACTTGCCAAGGTGGTGCGGAAGAGCAGTAAAGCTGCAATGTGGCAGACGGTTGATGGCTTCGGCTTGGGCGATTGTTTTCGTGTCGCCCGAGCCATCGTCGATGACGCTTATTTCATAGTCATCGCAGAGCGGTGACGCCGTGCACATGTCAGCCAGTTCGCCAACCAGACGGAGCGGTGCGAATGCATAGGTGGGAATCAGAATGCTGATGCGGCACACGGTGCTCTATTTAAGCCATTTGTCGAGCCAGTTAAAGAAGGTGCGCTGCCACAATATGGCATTCTGCGGCTTCAATACCCAATGGTTTTCATCGGGATATAGCAGCAGTTGTGCGTCTATGCCCCTGAGACGCGCTGCGTTGAAGGCCGATTCGGCCTGAGAATGAAGAATGCGATAGTCTTTCATGCCGTGAATGCAGAGAATTGGCGTGTCCCATTTGTCAATGCTGTAATGCGGTGACTGCTCATAGGCCTTTCGTTCGGTGAGGCTGCCTTTGTTCCATGGCGCTGACTTGAGGTCCCAGTTGGCAAACCACATCTCTTCTGTTTCAACGTATTGCTGCTCGGTGTTATAGATTCCGTCGTGAGCGATAAAGCATTTGAACCGCTTGTTGTGGTGACCAGCCAGCCAATAGACGCTGTAGCCGCCGAAGCTGGCACCGACACACCCCAGACGGTTGTTGTCGACATAGGGCTCCTTGGCCATTTCATCGATGGCCGACAGGTAGTCTTTCATGCACAGGCCGGGGTAGTCGCCGCTGATGGCCTCAAGCCATTCCATGCCGTAGCCCGGCACTCCGCGGCGGTTGGGGGCAACAACGATATAGCCGTGTGCAACCATTATCTGGAAGTTCCAGCGGTAGCTCCAGAACTGACTGAGGGGCGACTGCGGCCCTCCTTCGCAGAACAGCAATGTGGGATATTTCTTATTTGGGTCGAAATGAGGCGGATAGATAATCCACGTTTGTTCCTTCTTTCCATCAACGGTTGTAATCCAGCGCTCTTCCACTTTTCCGAATGTGAGTTGGTTGTAAAGATGACGGTTTTCGTCGGTTACGCGAGACACAGGATGATTTTTCTTCAGTTTGATGCGGAAAATGTCATCAGCTTCGCTCATACTGTGACGCTTGGCGTAAAGTTCCTTCCCATCGGGCGAAACGGCGGCAAGCGAATAGTCGTAGGTTCCATCGGTCAATTTTTCTACGCGTCCGCTCAGATTGGTGGAATACAGCATGGATGTGCCATGCCAAACGCCTGAAAAATAAAGCGTTTTAGAATCAGCGCCCCAAAGATAGGTGTCTACTCCCGATTGGAACGTTTCGGTTGTGTAGGTTTTCTTGCCGGTTGCCATCTCGTAAACGCAGAGCCGGTTCCGGTCGCTTTCATATCCGGCGCGCTCCATGCTTTGCCATGCCACATAGCGGCCGTTGGGCGAAAACGATGGGTTGGTATCGTAGCCAACGTTGCAATCTTTCTCTTGCTGGTTGATTGGCTGGTTGGCAAGCGAACGGGTATCATCCGTTTTAGGCTCTTTATAGTCGGCGGGTTTGCAAAGATTGCGCGTGGTGCCTGATGCAATGTCATAAAGAAAGATGTCGCTGTCGGTGCTGACGGCGTATTTTTTGCCTGTCTTCTTGCGACATGTATATGCAATGCTTTTTGAATCAGGGCTCCAGCAGAGTTGCTCGGTTCCACCGAATGGCAGCATCGGGCATTCGTAGGGTTCGCCGTCGAGCAAGTCGGTGAGCGTGCCAAGACCGTTTAGGGAAAAATCTGCAAGGAACGGATGCGGAACGGATGTGACGAACGTGTCCCAATGCTTGTACATCATGTCGTTGATAACCATTCCGGTAGCTTTTGGAAGGTCGTCATATTTTTTTTCGATGCTGGAATGGCTCTCCACCTGACGAATGACAATAATCTTAGACTCGTCGGGCGACAACAGAAAGCCTTCGATTCCATCCGGCAAATCGGAAAGTTGCTTGCGTTCGCTGCCATCGGCATTCATTGTCCATAATTGTGAGCTTCCGCTACGGTTACTCATAAAAAGCAGCTTGCGACCTTTATCGATATAGACCGCTCCCGTTTCGTTGGCAGCGTCTGTGGTAAGCAAATTGGGCTTGCCTTCGGGCAAACTCATGGAATAAAGCACATGGTGTCCCTTGTTTTGCTCGACACTATAGTAGCCGACATTATATACAGCCTCGCGGCCATCGGGCGAAACGCGGAATTCGCCAACACGTCCGAAAGCCCATAATGCTTCCGGCGTAAGCAAATCTGACTTTAAAGCCGGAGTGTTTTTCCCTATAACGTCGGTAGCCGCCTGAATGGCCGAAGATGCTGTCAGTGTCATGACTGAAAAGAATAAGATGGGTAGAATGTTCTTTGTTTGCATGTGATGATTGTGCATAATGATGTTTTTGAAAGCAACAACCCGTTAGAATCTGTCTATCTCCAACGGGTCATTTGCTTGTCGTATCTTTCTTGTTTATTTTCTGTTGAGCCTTTGTTTTTGCTGTTCCTGCTGTTTCTGCAGGGCTTCAAGCCGGGCTGCAAGTCCTTTCATCTTTTGTGGGTTGCTCATGTTCTTTTTATAGTTTTCTTCGAGCTTTGCCAAAAGTTTTTTGTCGTCTGTGCGCCACCGCAGCCACCAAAAAGTAACGGCACTGGCCAAAAGAGAAATGAAGTAGTAGTAATTCAATCCTGATGAATAATCGTTGAACATAAAGAAGAAGAACACTGGCATGAGCATCATCATCCATTGCATCATTTTCATTTGCTCGGCCTGTGCGCCGACCATGCTGTCTTTTTGCATCTTCATGTTTATCCAGCTGTAAAGAAGATTGGATACACAGAAAAGGAGGCAGAAGATACTTAAGTGATTGCCGATGAAAGGCAGATTGGTGCTCCAATGTATAACGTCGTCGTAAGTTGACAGGTCATCAGCCCAAAGGAAACTTTGCTGGCGCAATTCAATAGCATTAGGCACGAAATTGAACATGGCAATCCAGATAGGCATTTGCAAGAGGATGGGCAGGCAGCCTCCCATGGGACTGACACCGTATTTGCTGTAGGTGGCCATGATTTCTTGCTGTTTCTTCATGTTGTCTTCCGAATTGGGATACTTGGCGTTGATTTCATCGAGTTTCGGTTTCAGTACGCGCATTTTTGCGCTGCTCAGGTAACTTTTGCGTGTTGTTGGGTAAACTAAAACCTTCAGCAGGATAGTAATGAGCAATAGCACGACTCCCATCGAGAATCCCAGTTTTGTGAGCCAGTCAAACACGTAAATTGTGAAGAAACGGTTGATGTATTTGAAAAGAGGCCATCCCAAATAAACCAATTCGTCAAGTTCGAGATCTTTTCCTTTTTCAAGGCTGTAATCGTTCATTTGTTGTAGTAGGCGGAACTTGTTGGGTCCTATATAGAACTGCATGTTGACGGAAGACTTGCCCGTTGCATCAAAAGGAGTTTCCATCTGAGCTTTGTAGTTTTTCAGGAATCCGCTTTCTTCTGCCAATGGAGTGCTTTTCAACTTAGCTTTCTCCAGTCCTTCATAGCCGATGAGCACGTAGCTGAAAAATTGGTTTTTGAAGGCAACCCAATCAAGAGTTTCCTTTATATCTTCTTCTTTTTCCTTAGCCTCATTGAGGTAGTCCATTCCACCGTTCTTTTCTTTGTATGTCAATGTGGCGTAGCGGTTTTCGAAGGTAAATCCTTTTTCCTGCGGTCTGATGGAGTCTTGCCATTCAATGGAAATGGTTTTTACATTGGGCATTACGTGACGTTCCAGCCCGTTGGTACGTATAGCCACATTTACCATGTAAGTATGCGGTATCAATTTGTATTCTATGGCAAATGTGCTTCCGTCATTTCCATTCAATGTCATTGTCACTGTGCTGTCGGTCTGCTTTTCAGCGTTGAAATACATTTCGGCCGTTTTCAGATTTTCTTCTTTTAGGGGCAGTATGTAATGCAAGTAAGATGTTGCTTTGCTAAAAAGCTGCACAGGTTTCTTTTTCTGATCTTTATAATCTTTCAAATGAGCGTCTGTAATGACACCGCCTAATGTGTTCAATTCAATTTTCAGCAATTCGTTTTGCAGTGTCACGGTTTTGTTTTGACCACGTTTGTGCATGCCAAACAGTGATGTGGTATCGGCCGCTGCCATTAGGGCCGATGAGTCTGACGAGACCTGTTTCGCCGCTTGTTGCTGTTGCAGGACGCGTTGCTTTTCGGCGTTTACGGCTGCGATCGAGTCTTGCCTGCGAGCTTCGGCTATTTGCTCTGCGCTTGGCTGGCTGAAATAGGTAAATCCTATCAGTACCAATGCTATCAGCACAAAGCCGGTGATGGTGTTTTTATCCATTTATGTGTCTTGTGTTGTTTTAAGTGGCTGGGAGTTTATTTGCTGTTTTTGTTGTCTATGGCAGCTTTTACGAAGCTCATGAATAAGGGGTGGGGAGCCAGCACTCTGCTGCTGTATTCGGGATGGAACTGTGTTCCGAGATACCATTTCAGTTTCGGAACTTCCACGATTTCTACCAAATGCGTGTCGGGATTGATGCCAGTGCATCGCATGCCGTTGTTTTCGAATTCCTCTTTGTAAGCATCGTTGAACTCGAAACGGTGGCGGTGGCGTTCGGATATGGTTTTCTTTTGGTAGGCTTTGTAGGCCAGAGAGTTTTCGTCCAATTCACACTTGTATGCTCCCAGGCGCATGGTGCCGCCAAGATTCGTGATGTTCTTTTGCTCTTCCATGATGTCAATCACATTGTGATGTGTTTTCTCATCCATTTCCGAGCTGTTGGCATCGGCATATCCGAGTACATTGCGCGCATATTCTATGACCATTATTTGCATGCCCAGGCAGATACCGAATGTGGGAATGTCATGGGTGCGGCAATATTTGGCGGCCACGATTTTTCCTTCTATTCCCCTTTGACCAAATCCGGGACAGATGATGATACCGTCCATGCCTTCGAGTTTTTCGGCAACGTCATCTTCTGTAAGTTTCTCAGAGTTAATGAAGTTTGCTTTTACCTTGTAGTCGTTGTAGGTTCCGGATTGCGACAGGGCTTCCAGAATGCTTTTGTAGGCATCTTGAAGGTCATATTTTCCTACTAATCCTATTGTTACTACTGCCTTTGCATTGTGTCTTCTTGTCAGGAAATCTTTCCAACGTCCCAACTGCACCTCTTCTTCGGGCACTTCCATGCCGAATTTGCCCAATATGATTTTGTCGAGCCCTTGCTCGGCCATTTTTACGGGCACTTCGTAGATGGTGGGCATGTCTATGCTTTGTACTACAGCTTCGGCATCTACGTTACAGAAATTGGCTACTTTTTTGCGGAGTCCCTGGCTTAGATCCCTTTCGGCGCGCAATACGAGTATGTCGGGCTGTATTCCTACGCTTTGCAACTCTTTAACGGAGTGTTGCGTGGGTTTTGTCTTCAATTCTTTGGCAGCAGCAAGAAAAGGCACGTATGTCAGATGTATGCAAAGTGCTCGTTTGCCCAAGTCCCATTTCAGCTGGCGGATGGCTTCGAGAAAGGGTAGGCCTTCTATGTCGCCGACGGTTCCGCCTATTTCACTGATGACGAAATCATATTTATCTTTCTTGCCGAGAAACATGATGTCGCGCTTGATTTCGTCTGTAATATGGGGAACCACCTGAATGGTCTTGCCCAAATAGTCACCGCGACGTTCTTTTTCTATGACGCTTTTGTATATTTTTCCGGTGGTGTAATTGTTATACCTGGTGGTTTCAATGCCTGTAAATCTTTCGTAGTGACCCAGGTCGAGATCGGTTTCCTGTCCGTCGGCCGTCACATAGCATTCACCATGCTCGTAGGGGTTGAGTGTTCCCGGGTCAATATTGATATAGGGGTCGAATTTTTGGATTGTAATGCTATAACCGCGTGCCTGCAACAGCTTGCCTATGCTCGCTGATATAATGCCTTTGCCTAAAGACGAAGCTACACCGCCCGTCACGAAAATATACTTGGTGTCTGCCATGATTGTTTATTATATAGTAACGGGATGCAAAGGTACGAAATTATATATCAAAAACGCTTTTTTCAAGCGAAAAACCATTACCTTTGCAATTCGTAAAAAACAACACGAAGATGAGGAAATACGTCATAGCAGTGCTCATGTTGCTTGTTGCCGGGGTGCTTTGCGCGCAAAAGCGAAAAGCAAAAAGCGTGGTCAAGGAAGAACTTCCCGATACTTTCGAGGTCATTGCCGGCCACTATGCCGATTCTTTGCGCCAGTTACGGACTTATTATGATTCGGCCTGGACTTACAATGCCGGCGACCAATTGCGCAATCCCTATTATTTTCCTCTATTCTTCAAGCCTACACTCTATAACAATCCTTTGGACCAATTGATGAGCAATACTTGGACGGGGCGTTACAATAAGCAACGTCGCCTGTACAGTATCGGCGATACGCGCGACGATGAGCTGCAGCGCGATTCGGCCATCAACAATACCCTTGCGCAGTTTTATGTCAACTACCCGCAATTTATCGAGCAAACACAGCAGCAGCTGATGGCTAACGACGGATTGCGCCGTGAGGCCGAAAACACGGCTCCTATCAAGCATGAAGTGAGCCTGGCCGAAAAAATCAAGCCCGATGCGCCGATTGACGTGGTCGAACCTGTAAAACTGGTCAGTCACCGCCCTAATTTTTGGAAATACACCGCATATTTCGAATTGCACTACAATCAGACCTATTCAAGTGAAAATTGGAGAGGAGGGAAAAACAAGTACAATTCATTGGTAAGCCGCTTTTATGCTACGGCCAACTATAACTTCAATGACAAGGTTATCTTCAACAATTCATTGGAGTTGCGCCTGGCTTTCCAGACCGAGCGTTCCGATACCATCCATCCTATCAAACCTACGCAAAACGAGTTGAAGATAAACAATATGTTCGGTTTGAAAGCCATCAAAAATGTCTATTACTCCATTTCGCTCGAACACAAAACTCCTGTAATTCCACGCTACAACAGCAATTCGCGTGTTGTCAACCAGGATTTCTTCTCGCCTTATGAAGGTTCTTATGGTGTTGGTTTCACGTATAATGTGAAAGTCCTGAAGAAATATCCCATCTCGTTTACTGCCAACCCCATCAATATCTATTACAAATACATGGATCGCAATGCCCTTGCACGTTACGGCAAAAGCGGAAAGCGACATCATTATGAGGCATACGGTTCCAATTTGCGCCTGACGTGGCAGTGGAAGCTCTTTAAAATATTGAATTGGCGTTCCGAATGGACCTACGGCACCAACTATACCTATGTGGAAACCGAATGGCGCAATACCTATAACGTATCCATCAACAAGTATATAGGAACTACACTTGACTTATACATGCGTTTTGACGATCGTAAGCTCGATCGCCGCGGCCGTCGTCGCATGCAGCTTTCCGAGATATTCTCGCTCGGATTCAGCTACAATTTTTAATTCCTACGGCTTCTTACTTTTTTGAAGTGCAAAAATGGCAAAGTATGAGCAATAACATACCACAAGAAGTGTGGACTCCTTTGCCTTTTTTGAAAGGAGAGCATTCTCTTTCAAAAATTGAATACGATGCTACAGACTTATTGGTAGAATTGGATTCGTTTAAGGAAAAACGGGTTACAAAAATAGTTTTTGCAAATGTATTCTCATACAGAGTAACATTAGAGCATTTTAGATGGGCAGAATTTAGCCATAATCCTAACATTTCAGCAACATTGGTATATGTAAAAGAATCTCATTATATAAGATGGTTAGAAACTGCTGGTTTGAAACAAATTTATGAATCCAATTTGGATTTGCGGCATTATCTATTGCAAACTACAGAACACACAATAGATGTTGTACTTCCAAGTGAATCCATAATAACTATAGATGGGAAAGAAATATGAAACAACCACTTTTTACAATTAGCAGCACATTCTCGGAAGAAGAAGTCGTGCGTTTCAATAAGTATGTATTGTTGCACCAGTCTCCATATGTAAGAAATGTTATCTTTTGCAATATAATCATGCTGCTGTTCACAATAGCCATGGTATTGAATGATATTACTTCAGAGGGGTTTCCTATAGGCTCGATAATGATGTTTTTACTCATCATTATTATCAATTGGTCTCTTTACAAATCGCCAATACAAAAAGCCAGAAAACTTTATCGCCAGAATAAAACAATAAGAGATGCTGATTATATTGTTAAGTTCTATGATAACCACTATGTCGTGTTATGCAATGAAATAGAGTCAAGTATTCCTTTCGATAAATTGTATAGAATAATAGAGACTGACACTAATTACTATTTGATGCCTTCAAAGGTCAGTGGGACAATAATTTGTAAGACAGATTGCCCTGCTGGTTTTGATGTTTATATTCATAGATTTGTAAACAGATAGTGTGTAATATGTTTCTATAGCAAAACAATATCGAAGATTTCCAGATACAAGGTGGCGGCTTCTCATGTACTACATGGGAAGCCCTCATATTCTATGTGGGAGGCTCTCAGATTGAATATGAGAAGCTCTTATATTCAATGTTGGAAGTTCCGAAGTACGGTTTGGCAATCTCTCGGATTTAATGTCAGTATTAACTATATGGTACAAAAAAACTGCCACGTATGGAATTGTGGCAGTGAATAGAGCTATACAGCTATGAACAAGTGCGGTTCTCTATGGCTTATATTGTGCACCAAACGTTTAGGTAATCAGCCTTTCAGATTGGAGAATGCTTGATAGCGGATGTCTTTTTGAACGTCTTTAAACAATTGTCTGTTGCTGGAGAAACGGATACGGGCATATTTCACTACGTCGGAAGTGCACTTTTCGGCCTCTTCAACGCCTGTACTCTTCAGCGTTATTCTAAAGACACCAAGGTTGTCAAGCCGCACACTGTATCCTTCTACGAGCCATTTGACAATGATGTCATTCAGGTTCGACAAAGTGTTGAGCACGTCACCTTTGGTGAGAGAACTGGCATTTGCAATTTCCTTGCAGATGTCGTCAGTGGTTTTCATTCCTATCTTTACGTTTTGAAGATAGAATTTCGATTGTTCCTGGTTTTGAGGATTCTTTTTCTTTACAACTTTGAATTTCATTTTTGTTTGATTTTAGGTTAATACTAAGGTTTATGTTTTCCATACGCTTGCAAAGTTACAACATGATAGAGGCCATTTGCAAGCTTTTTCATCCGTCCGGTGCAGTCTACGACACAATTTGATTACAATGTGCTGATACATTGATTGTTGCAAAACACATAAAATCACAAGTTTTTTGGAGTTGCATTCTCAGCCGGATTTTTGTGCATTTAAATCCGTAATTTGTATATCCGCAATTTGTCACAAAAACAGTATTTTTGCAGCACAAAAACAGACAACCTGATTGAAACAATTATCTAAACTGTAAAACATGTATATTGAAAAAATTCAATCGCCGGCTGATTTGAAAAAGCTGAGCATAGACGAGCTCAATGTTGTAGCGGATGAAACTCGCGCCGCAGTACTTAACCGTGTAAGTAAGCATGGCGGACATGTGGGACCAAACCTTGGATTTGTGGAAGCCACAGTGGCTCTGCTTTACGTGTTTGATGCACCGAAAGATAAGTTTGTGTTTGATGTGTCACATCAAAGTTATCCTCACAAGGTTCTGACAGGAAGGGCAAAAGGCTTTTTGGGTGATGTAAGTGACATGAACGCTGTCAGTGGTTATTCATCGCCTGCCGAAAGTCCTGCTTACGACAATTTTGAAGTAGGCCACACAAGCACCTCCGTTTCATTGGCTACAGGCCTTCAAAAGGCTCGCGACATAAAGGGAACCGACGAAAACATCGTTGTAGTCATCGGTGACGGCTCATTATCGGGCGGCGAGGCTTTTGAGGGACTCGATGAAGCCTCCGAACTCGGAACGGGCATTATCATCATAGTCAACGACAACGAAATGTCGATAGCCGAAAACCATGGCGGCATATATAAAAACCTACGTGCATTGCGTGAGTCACAGGGACTTTACCAACACAATTGGTTCAAGGCATGGGGTTTTGACTACAAATATCTCGAAGAAGGAAACGACATAGCAAAACTCATAGAGATCTTCAAGAGTGTAAAGGGCACCAAGAAACCCACCGTTGTGCATATCCATACAGAAAAAGGGCACGGATATGCACCGGCAGTGGCCGACAAGGAAGCGTGGCATTGGAGCATGCCTTTTGACCAAAAAACCGGCAAGCACCTTGCAGCATCTGACGGTGAATGTTACGAAGAATTATTTTCTAACTGGATGTTGCAGGAGATGCGGCACGATCCTACCTTGATTGCCGTTACTGCGGGAACACCTGCAGCAGCAGGTTTTGACAAGGCCAAAAGGGAACAGGCAGGCAAGCAACATGTAGACGTGGGCATTGCCGAAGAACAAGCAACCGCGATGATAAGCGGAATGGCCAAAGGAGGCCTGCATCCTGTTTGGACGGTCTATTCGACATTTATCCAACGTGCCTACGACCAGATAGCCCAAGACCTTTGCATCAATTCCAATCCTGCAGTCATCAACGTCGTAGGTGGAGGCACCAACTCGATGAACGATATCACGCATATCTGCCTGTTTGACATTCCCATGCTTACAAGCATTCCCGGCCTGCTCTATCTGGCACCTGCAACGTGTGAAGAATATTTTGCGATGTTGCGCTGGGCTATCCGTCAAGACAAAAAGCCCGTGGCACTTAGAGTACCAACCAATGGAGTGAACCATACAACAGAAAAGGTTGACGAAGACTACAGCTACGAGCCGTCCTATAAAATAATGCACAAGGGAAAGGATGTGGCCATTATCGCGGCCGGCTCGTTCTATCAAAAAGGTGAAAACGTAGTGAAACTGCTGTCAGAAAGAAATATAGACGCTACACTCATCAACCCGCGCTATTTATCTGAAATCGATATTGAAACGCTTGAGGCTTTGAAAGCAAATCACCGTTTGGTTGTCACTCTCGAAGACGGCAGCAAAGACGGCGGATGGGGTGAGCGTATAGCCGCCTATTATGGAGCAAGCGACATGAAAGTAATGGTCGGTGGCATTAAGAAAGGACTTTACGATCGCTTTGACCTGCATCAGCTTCTTTCCGACAATCGTCTGCTGGACGAACAAATTGTTGAAGATATCCTTGATGCCATGAAATGATGGCTTGGCAAATCATCATGCTATTCAACAGGTGCCGGACATATTGTAAGTCCGGCACCTGTTTTACCATATATCACCAAAAAGAAAGTATTTAGTCGAAGTAAATAATAAAAATGCAGATTAGAATGTGTATAAGTGACGATTTGGCAAGTTTAGACTTCAAATATTTATAAAACGAAGAATAAGCCGTAGAAAAACTTGCGCCTTTTCTTTCCATATTTACACGCTTTGCAGTAACTTTGCAGTCAAAACCGCAACAATGGAGCAACTGAAACATGAATGTGGTGTGGCAATGGTGCGTCTGTTAAAACCATTGGAATACTACAAACAAAAGTATGGGACATGGTCTAAAGGGTTAGACGAGTTGTATTTATTGATGGAAAAGCAGCACAACCGAGGCCAGGAAGGCGCAGGAATGGCATGCGTGAAAATGACATCGTTGCCCGGTGAAGAATACATGTTTCGCGAAAGAGCTTTGGGTTCGGGTGCCATACAAGAAATCTTTTCCAAAGTACACGGTTGCATCAATGCCATAGCCAAAGAACAGCGCAGCAATGTCGAGTATGTCAAAGAACACGTACCCTTTGCCGGTGAAGTTTATATGGGGCATTTGCGTTATTCCACAACCGGACGCACCGGAATTTCAAACGTTCATCCTTTTTTACGAAGAAACAACTGGCGGGCAAGGAACTTATGTCTTTGTGGCAACTTCAACATGACCAATGTTGACGAGATATTTGAGTCAATAGTTGAAGAAGGCCAGCATCCGCGTCAATATGCCGACACATTCATTTTGCTGGAACAGCTGGGACACTATCTCGACATGGAAAGCGACCGTCTCTACAAAGAAGCAAAACGAAAAGGACTCGAAGGACAAGACATTACCAAATATATTGAAGAATATATTGACATGGCCAACGTATTGCGCAACGCCTGCGGAATATGGGATGGCGGCTATGTGATCTGCGGTATGACAGGAAGCGGCGAAATGTTTACGATGCGTGACCCCTGGGGCATCCGTCCATGTTTTTGGTACAAAGACGAAGAACAAATCGTAATAGCTTCAGAACGCCCTGTGATACAGACAACGCTGTTTGTCGAGGCCGAACAAGTCAACGAATTGAAACCGGGTGAAGCCATCATAGTAGATTTAAACGGCAAAATGAGACTCGTACAAATAATGGAGCCGAAAAAATACAGTGCCTGCTCCTTTGAAAGAATCTACTTCAGCCGTGGCAGCGATAAAGATATCTATCAGGAAAGAAAAGCTTTGGGACGCCAATTGCTTCACCCCATACTGAAAGCCATTGACGGCGATTTGAAGCATACCGTCTTCTCGTTCATACCCAATACGGCCGAAGCGGCCTTTTATGGTATGCTTGAAGGTTTCAACGAATATCTGAACGAACAAAAGCTGAAAAGAATACGCAGATTGGGAGTCCATGCCGAAGAAAAAGAACTTTTGGAAATACTTTCGGAAAGAATCAGAAGTGAAAAAGTGGCATGGAAAGACATCAAGATGCGCACTTTCATTACTGAGGGCAACAGCCGCAACGACCTGGCAGCCCATGTCTACGACGTGACCTACGGATGTCTGACTCCGTATGTTGACAATCTGGTAATCATAGACGACAGCATAGTAAGAGGCACAACACTTCGCGAAAGCATCCTGCGCATACTCGATCGTCTGCACCCAAAGAAAATCGTAGTGGTTTCATCGTCACCGCAAATCCGCTATCCCGATTATTATGGCATAGACATGAGTCACGTAGAGGAATTCATAGCGTTTCGTGCGGCCATAGAGCTCTTGAAAGACAACGGGCTGGAAAGCATTATCGACAAGACCTATCTGAAATGCAAGGAACAGCAGGAACGACCCAAAGAAGAAGCCGTCAATCATGTGAAAGAAATCTATCGCCCATTTACGGCAGAGCAGATATCCGAAAAGATGGCGGTAATGCTGCATGCACAAGAAGTGAAAGCTGACATTGCCATCGTATACCAGACACTGGAAGGACTGCACCACGCTTGTCCCGATCATCCGGGCGACTGGTATTTCAGCGGCAATTATCCCACTCCCGGCGGAACAAAACGCGTTAACAATGCTTTTATCGACTATTACGAAAACGAATACATCAAAACAAAATGAGAGACATAACACTCATCCTTGACGACGGGAGCAAATTCCATGGTAAGTCGTTCGGTTATGAAAAGCCCGTAGCCGGTGAAGTTGTCTTCAATACGGCAATGACAGGTTATCCGGAAAGTCTGACCGATCCATCGTATGCAGGGCAGCTGCTGACAATGACCTATCCGCTTATCGGTAATTACGGCGTTCCTCCGTTTAGTGTCGAATCCAACGGAATAGCCACCTACATGGAAAGCGATAAAATTTATGCTTCAGCCATCATAGTAAGTGAGTACAGCGGTGACTACAGTCATTGGAACGCTGTTGAAAGCCTGTCTGATTGGTTGAAAAGAGAGCACGTACCGGGCATCACAGGCATCGATACGCGTGAATTGACCAAGGTATTGCGTGAACATGGTGTGATGATGGGCAAAATTGTATTCGATGATACCCCGGAAGAAATACCGACAGCCCAATATTCCGGCATCAATTATGTGGAAAAAGTATCCTGCAAAGAAATTATTCGTTATAACGAAGGTGCCGACAAACGCGTAGTCCTGGTCGATTGCGGTGTAAAGAACAATATCATCCGTTGTCTCATAAAAAGAGGCCTGGAAGTCGTACGCGTTCCTTGGGACTATGATTTCAATACTTTGGAATTCGATGCCCTTTTTCTGGCAAACGGTCCTGGCGACCCTGATACCTGTGTGGCTGCGGTCGAAAACATACGGAAATTTCTTGGCAATTCCGAAACACGTCCCTGCATGGGCATTTGCATGGGCAACCAGTTATTGTCGAAAGCGGCAGGCGCATCTATCTACAAGCTAAAATACGGACATCGCAGCCATAATCAGCCGGTGAGATTGGTGGGAACAAACAAGTGTTTCATCACGAGCCAGAACCATGGTTACTGCGTCGACAACAAAACACTGCCGAATGATTGGACTCCTCTCTTCCTGAATATGAACGACGGTTCTAATGAAGGCGTAAAGCACAGCAACAAGCCATGGTTCAGTGTACAATTCCATCCCGAAGCGTGCAGCGGTCCGGTAGATACGGAATATCTGTTCGACGATTTCGCACACATGTTAAATGAAAACTAACTCTCAACCTGATAAAACAATGAAAGAGCAAAAAATAAAGAAAGTATTGCTTTTAGGTTCCGGAGCATTAAAAATAGGTGAAGCAGGAGAGTTTGATTATTCCGGCTCACAAGCTTTAAAAGCACTGAAAGAAGAAGGCATTGAAACGGTACTGATTAATCCCAACATAGCCACCGTACAAACATCCGAAGGCGTGGCCGACCAAATTTACTTTTTGCCGGTTACACCTTATTTTGTGGAAAAAGTAATCGCTAAAGAACGTCCGCAAGGAATATTGCTGGCATTCGGAGGACAAACCGCGTTGAACTGCGGTGTAGCCCTTTCGCAAGCAAAAGTATTCGAGAAATACGATGTGCAGGTGCTTGGAACACCCGTCCAAGTCATAATGAATACCGAAGACCGCGAGCTCTTTGTCGAAAAACTCAATGAAATAAACGTAAAGACCATCAAGAGCCATGCCTGCGAAAACGCAGAAGAAGCACGCAAGGCCGCAAAGGAATTAGGATATCCCGTCATCATTCGTGCAGCTTACGCATTAGGCGGATTGGGATCGGGCTTTTGTGATAATGAAGCCGAACTTAATACAATCGTAGAGAAAGCTTTTTCGTTTTCTCCTCAAGTCTTGGTAGAAAAGAGCCTCAAAGGGTGGAAAGAAATCGAATACGAAGTAGTACGTGACAAATACGACAATTGCATCACCGTCTGCAATATGGAAAACTTCGACCCGCTTGGCATCCATACAGGTGAAAGCATTGTCGTTGCTCCTTCGCAAACTCTGAGCAACAGCGAATATCATAAATTGCGTGCGCTGAGCATTAAAATCGTTCGTCACATCGGCATAGTCGGTGAGTGCAATGTGCAATACGCTTTGGACCCCAAATCCGAAGACTATCGCGTCATCGAAGTCAATGCCCGCTTGAGCCGTTCATCGGCCTTGGCCTCCAAAGCAACGGGGTATCCTTTAGCGTTCATTGCAGCCAAATTGGGATTAGGCTACGGACTGTTTGAACTCAAGAACTCCGTGACACGCACAACAAGCGCATTCTTCGAACCGGCTCTTGACTATATCGTATGTAAAATACCAAGGTGGGATTTAAGCAAGTTCCGCGGAGTAGACAGAGAGTTGGGCTCAAGCATGAAATCGGTTGGTGAAGTAATGGCTATCGGACGTACGTTCGAAGAGACCATCCAGAAAGGACTCCGCATGATAGGGCAGGGAATACACGGCTTTGAAGAAAACAAGGAATTCAATGTGCCCGATATCGAAGAGGCATTGAAAGAACCTACCGACAAACGCTTGCTCGTTATTGCCAAAGCGTTCAGCGAAGGCTTTACCATCGACCGGATTCATACGCTAACAAAAATCGACAAGTGGTTCCTGCAAAGGCTTTACAATATCCGCCAGACCGATTTGGAGCTTCAGCGTTGTCCCAACATCAGCCTGATGAGTGCAGAGCTGTTCAGAAAGGCAAAACGCCAGGGTTATTCCGACTTTCAGATTGCCCGCGCCTTGCAAATGGAGGCAGACATGGACATTGAAAAGGCCATCATGATAGTGCGCAACCGCAGAAAGCAACTGGGAATTCTTCCTGTTGTCAAGCAAATCGACACGTTGGCGGCCGAATACCCTGCCCAGACCAATTACCTTTATCTTACTTATAACGGAACGGCCAATGACATTACTTACGAGCATGATAAACGCTCAGTCATTGTACTCGGTTCGGGTGCCTACCGCATAGGAAGTTCTGTCGAGTTTGACTGGTGCGGCGTGCAGGCTTTGGCAACGATTCGAAAGGAAGGCTATCGCAGTGTCATGATCAATTACAATCCTGAAACCGTTTCCACCGATTATGACATGTGTGACCGTCTTTATTTTGACGAACTGACGTTCGAACGCGTTATGGACATCATCGATTTGGAGACGCCCTATGGTGTTGTTATATCCACGGGAGGACAAATTCCGAACAATCTGGCCTTGCGTCTCGACGGACAGCTTGTTCCCATCTTGGGCACAACCGCCAAAAACATCGACAATGCCGAAGATCGCGAGAAGTTTTCGGAAATGTTGAACCGCATCGGCGTGGATCAGCCCGAGTGGAGCGCGCTTACCAACATGGACGAAATCAATCAGTTCATCAAAAAAGTCGGATTCCCCGTTCTGGTGCGTCCTTCCTACGTTCTCTCCGGTGCTGCCATGAACATTTGTTCCAATCAGGACGAGTTAGAGCGGTTCTTGAAGCTGGCCGCGAATGTTTCTCAAAAACACCCGGTTGTAGTTAGCCGCTTTATTGAGCACGCCAAAGAGATAGAGATGGATGCCGTAGCGCGTAATGGCGAAATCATTGCCTATGCCATCAGCGAGCATATCGAATTTGCAGGTGTTCATTCGGGCGATGCCACCATTCAATTCCCACCGCAGAAAATCTATGTCGAAACCATTCGACGCATCAAGAAAATATCGAAAAAGATAGCGCAGCAGCTGCAAATCAGCGGCCCGTTCAACATTCAGTATCTTGCCCGCGAGAACGAAATAAAAGTCATCGAGTGCAATCTCCGCGCTTCACGCAGTTTTCCATTCGTCAGCAAGGTTTTAAAAATCAATTTCATTGAGTTGGCAACCAAAGTAATGCTAGGCGTTCCGGTCACGCCTCCTTCGCGCAACCTTTTCGATTTGGACTATGTAGGTATCAAGGCGAGCCAGTTCTCGTTCAATCGTTTGCAGAATGCAGACCCTGTATTGGGAGTCGATATGTCTTCAACCGGTGAAGTCGGCTGTTTGGGCAACGACACTTCCCATGCCTTGTTAAAGAGCATGCTTTCGGTAGGGCAGCGCATACCCAAGAAGACCATTCTCATTTCAAGCGGTTCTGCCAAGCAAAAGGCCGAATTGCTCGATGCCTGCAAAATGTTGGTAGAACACGGTTACGAATTGTATGCCACAGGCGGAAGCAGTCGCTACCTCACGATGAACGGCATCAAGAACACGCTTGTGTATTGGCCTAACGAAACCGAAAGCCCGCAGGCTCTCGACATGCTTCACAACAAAGAAATCGATATGGTCATCAACATCCCGAAAAACCTAACGCCTACCGAGCTTGACAACGGTTATAAGATTCGTCGCGCGGCCATCGATTTAAACATTCCTCTCATCACCAATCCGCGTTTGGCATCGGCCTTCATCTACGCTTTCTGCACTTTGAGCATAGACGATTTGGCCATCAAGAGCTGGAGCGAGTACGGCATAGAGGAATAAAACCACTCATGTTGCAATCCCAAAGCTTTGTTCCGCATTTCACGGAATACAGCTTTGGGATGTTTCATTTCAATACTTGCCAAATTCATCATTTCGCGCCTTTTTCACGTTAAAAGATTAGAAATGCGGATGCTGAAGCAAGTGTTTTCAACGTTTCACCCGTCATCATTTCGATATAAATAAGTATTTTCGTAGCGTACAATAAAAAGTAGCAAGCCATGAAGAAGTTTTTATTATTGATTTCGGCTTTTTCCATGCTGCCTTTTTGCAGCAATGCCCAGAATGACGTTTACTACATTCCTTCCAAGGAGGTAAAGGAAGTTCATGTGAAAAATTTGCCTCAGCAACAAAGCAATGAAACCTATACAGAGACCGAAACTGCACCTCTTCGCAGGAACAATACAGATGTAGATGCCTATAACCGCCGCAGCAATACGGCGAGCGATGTTGAGTCGCAAGAATCCTCTGTTACGTCGAGTCAGTCAGACAATAACGATGACTATTCCTGCTCCAAGCTGATCATCCGTTTTCATTCGCCTGCCGGTGTAATAGTCAGCAGTCCGTATTATTGGGACATCTGTTACGGAAACACCTGGGATGTCTATTACGACAGTTGGGCTTTCGGTCTTCCCAGTTGGGCCTTTTGGTCATACGCCTATGACCCGTGGTATTACAACCGCTGGTGGTATCGATCCTGTTGGGACTATACGTGGGGATGGTACGACCCGTGGTGGGGCGCAAGCTATTGGGGCTGGAACCGTCCCGTTTATTGGGGCTGGAACAGGCCTTACTACGGTGGTTGGGGCCATCCGCATCACGGTCCCGGCCATGGCTGGGGACATGGTTTTGCTCCCGGATTCAATCATCCCGCAGGTGGCGGACGCGACTTCATGGCCGGCACCGAAAGCATCCGACGCGGTTCGGCCGGCGGCTACATCCGCCAGGGAGGCAGCAATATCCGTTCCATGGCAAGCGGCAACGGGGCTGGTCGTAACGGATTTACGAGCAATCGCGGCACATTGTCCAAAAGTTTCCGCATAGACGGAACCAATACGCGCACCAACGATGCCATGCGTCAGGGCGGTGGCGGCTTTGCACGCAATAACGGGACCTATTCGCGGCGCGATGCCAACGGCACATTGCAGCAGCGTTATGCCGGTCGCAATACGCGCAGCAATAGAGAGTCCACACAGCGCAGCACGCCACAGGTTACGCAGCGTTCAAACTCCTTCCCGTCAACTTCGCGCGGCAATGGCGGCAGCGTAGGTTCGTCGTCATCGCGTGGTGGAGGCTTCTCGTCGGGCGGCAGCAGTGTTTCGCGCGGTGGAGGCGGCGGTTTCTCGCGTGGCGGAGGCGGTGGCTTCTCACGTGGTGGCGGTGGCGGACGCCGCTAATCCTTATTACTCATCAAATCAACCAGAATCATCATCATGTTCAACAAAATACTTTTATCAGGAATCGGTTTGTTACTGCCGGTTCTCGCTTCTGCGCAAGACATCTATCAAATGGAAAATTTTTCGAGCGGCCAGCTCAGCGGAACAGCCCGCTATGTCGGTATGGGAGGTGCCATGTCGGCTCTGGGTGCCGACTTGTCGACCATGAGTTCCAACCCGGCGGCCATCGGATTGTACCGCCGCAGCGACATTGCCATGAGTCTGGGCGTTGTTACGCAGGAAGATGCCGAAAAATTCGACGGGAAAAACAAAACTCACCTCTCGTTCGACCAACTGGGCTTTGTCTATGCCCTCAAATTGGACGACAGTACATGTAAATTTCTCAACTTCGGTTTCAACTACCACAAGCAGAAAGATTTCAACCGCCTGCTGAGTGTTTCCGGTTCACCAGCCGGCAATGTCTCGCAAACCTGGCAGATGGCCGACCTCGCCTCTTATTGGGGTGGCCACGACAAGGCTACGCCTTTGGCCAACATGGGGTGGGAAGCCTATCTGATAGGCGCCGACGATGACGGCAACTACAATGCCTACGGTGCCTCCGCGCTGTCCTATAAACATGCCCGTTGGGGAAGCATACAGGCCTATGATTTCAACATCTCCACCAATTTGTCCGAGCAGTTCTACCTTGGCTTGACAATCGGTGCCATGAATGTCAATTACCACAGCTATTCGCTTTATGCCGAGAATCTGGTCAACAGCGACGGTCAGGCTGCCGGTTCCTATTCGCTCAGTGACGACAGAACCATTACCGGTAGTGCTTTCAATGTCAAGCTGGGATTCATAGCGCGTCCCGTCAAGGAATCGCCGTTCAGGGTCGGCGTTTCGGTTTCCACGCCCACCTATTACAATCTTCGCCAACGCTCATTCTCGCGCATATTGGCCAATTATTCCGACGACAACACCACCTACGACCCCTATGCCGACATAGGCGGTTACGACTACAACATACACACCCCGTGGACGTTTAACCTGAGCCTGGGACACACCATCGCCAATTGCGTTGCCATCGGTGCCGAATACGAGTATGCCGACTATTCGACGGCCAAAGTTACCTACGACAGCGGTTATGACGACTGGGGATGGGGTTCCGACGAAACCGAAGACCGCGAGCTCAACAATCAGTCAAGCCGATTCCTAAAAGGCGTAAGCACATTCAAGTTAGGCTTGGAATGGATGGTCGATCCTAAGGTTGCCATCCGCTTTGGCTACAACTATGTGTCTTCACCGTTCAAGACAGGGGCATATCCCAACCAGACCATCAACAGTGCCTCGATAGACTATCAGACCACGTCGGACTATATGAACCTTTCAGGCATCAACCGCTATACGGTAGGCCTCGGATTCAATTTCGGCAAAGCCTATCTCGATGCCGCCTGCCAATACGCGCATCAAAGCGGCACATTTTATCCGTTTAACACGCAGAACGGAATAGACACGAACTTGAACGAAGCACCTTCGTTCAAGTTGAATCTGAGCAACACCCAGTTGATGGTGACTGTAGGCTACCGCTTTTAGAAAGAAACATTTCCAGAATATATACGATTAGTAAGATTTAGTGCGAATGCCCGTCGTTGCTGCAAAAACGTCCTATTAACAGGCGTTTTACAGCTTCGAGGGGTTTTTCATGTCTTGTGGCGTCTCTGCTGTGTCTGCGCTTGTCGGGAACCGGACTTTTCCCGTTTCGATTGTCTGCGTCAGAAAACACATTTTCAAGCCATGAAAACAGATTCGCAAGCTCTGATTAGCCACTAATTGATAGATGTTTAGACATTACAAACGGCAAACTTACCGATATGTCGGAAAAAAGCAGTAAGTTTGCACTTAAAATCCTGCCAAAATGAAATTGTTCAATTTTTTCACGAAAGAGAAGAAAAAGAAAGTCCTTGATTCCGGTTTGCAGAAGACGAAAGAGAGCGTCTTTCAAAAGTTGCGCCGGGCGGTAGCGGGGAAATCGACCGTCGACGACGATGTGCTCGACAACTTGGAGGATGTGTTGATAACGTCGGATGTAGGCGTTGACACGACACTTGAAATAATTGACCGCATAAAAGAGCGTGTGGCTCGCGACAAGTATGTAAAGACAAGCGAGCTCAATGCCATTTTGCGCGACGAGATAACCACCTTGCTC
>DJPH01000057.1:34084-87904 GCA_002439755.1 Prevotellaceae bacterium UBA6417
CCACCTTGCTCTGTGACGATGAAACGCGGTCGCCCGAAAAAGACGATGCAGACGACAAGCGTCCCTATATAATCCTTGTGGTAGGTGTGAACGGAGTGGGGAAGACCACTACCATCGGCAAGCTGGCATATCTGTACAAGCAGCAGGGGCTGAACGTAGTGATAGGTGCAGCCGACACATTCAGGGCGGCCGCCATAGACCAGCTGTCCATCTGGGCCGACCGTGTGGGCGTGCCGTTGATAAGGCAGCAAATGGGGAGCGACCCTGCCAGCGTGGCTTTCGACACGGTCAAGTCGGCCATCTCGTCCAATGCCGACGTAGTGTTGATCGATACGGCCGGCCGCCTGCATAACAAGGTGGGACTGATGAACGAGCTCACGAAAATCAAGAACGTCATGAAGAAGCTCCTTCCCTATGCCCCCAACGAAGTGATGCTGGTGCTCGACGGCTCGACCGGCCAGAATGCATTTGAACAGGCCAAGCAGTTTTCCAAAGCCACCGAGGTCAATTCGCTGGCCATCACAAAGCTTGACGGAACAGCCAAAGGCGGTGTGGTGATAGGCATATCGCACATGTTGCACGTTCCCGTAAAATATATAGGGCTTGGCGAAAAAATCACCGATCTGCAGCCCTTCGACAAGCACGAATTCGTAGACTCTTTGTTCGACAACGTCATATGAAGCAGCCAACAGTAGATGTCATCACGATGGGGTGCTCCAAAAATCTGGTCGATTCGGAGAAACTCATGCACCAGCTGATGCGCAACGGTTTCAAGGTGTATCATAATCCCGCTCGTTGCCACCGCGACACTGTCATTGTCAATACATGCGGCTTTATCAACGATGCCAAGGAAGAAAGCATCGGCATGATTCTGGAGCTGTGCAAGGAAAAAGAAGAAGGACGCTTGAACAAGCTGTATGTGGTAGGATGTCTTTCGGAACGCTTTTTCAAGGAACTCAACAAGGAAATACCCCAAGTAGACCGTTACTACGGCAAATTCAATTATGATGCCCTGATCAAGGACATGGGCAAGACATTTTATGCCGACAGTGCCGATGCGCGCAAGCAGACAACGCCCCACCATTATGCCTATGTCAAAATATCGGAAGGCTGCGACCGCAAGTGTGCCTATTGTGCCATACCCATCATAACCGGAAAGCATCGCAGCCGCCCCGAAGACGAAATAGTGGCCGAGGTGGAACAGCTGGCCGCCGACGGGGTGCGTGAATTTCAACTCATTGCGCAAGAGCTGACCTACTACGGCCTGGACCTTTATGGCGAGCGGCGCATAGCCGACCTTGTGGAGCGTCTTTCGGATATAAAAGGAGTGGAGTGGCTGCGGTTGCACTACGCCTATCCCAACGGCTTTCCGATGGATTTGCTACGAGTGATGCGCGAACGCGACAATGTATGCAAATATCTTGACATTGCGTTGCAGCACGTGAGCGACACGGTGCTGACAAACATGAGGCGCCATATAACAAAAGAAGAGCAGTGCGAACTGATTGAAAAAATACGGGCCGAAGTGCCCGGCATAGCGTTGAGGACAACACTCATGGTAGGCTTCCCGGGTGAAGGCGAAAAGGAATTTCAGGAGCTGCTGGACTTTACGCGCCTGGCGCGGTTCGAGCGAATGGGGGCATTTGCCTATAGCGAAGAAGAAGGTACCTATGCCGCTCTTCATCTGAAAGACAACATTCCCGACGAGGTGAAACAGGATCGCCTGTCGCAGCTTATGGCCTTGCAGCAAGACATATCGGAAGAAATCTGCCACCAAAGAATAGGACGGCAGCTCAAGACAGTTATCGACCGGAAAGAGGGCGACTACTATATAGGGCGCACACAATATGATTCGCCCGAAGTAGACGGTGAAGTCTTTATAAAGGCCGATGAACGGACATTGAGGCAGGGAAAATTCTATAATGTGACAATCACGGATGCCAACGAGTTTGACCTGTACGGAACCGTCGGGTGAATATGATACAGGAAATAAGATGAACAACAGGGAGTTTATAGCCGAATTGTCTGCCGAAATGGGTACCAGCACAAAGGACACGCAGAAGATGGTAAACGACTTTATCGAAGAACTGTCTGTGATGTTCGACAATTCCAAGGACGTGGCCATACACGGCTTTGGCACATTCGAACTGAAAAAGCGCAACGAGAGAATCATCACGAATCCCGCAACGGGCAAAAAGATGCTCGTGCCGCCCAAACTGTCGCTCGGTTTCAAACTGAGCAGTACGTTCAAAAACAAGATGAAGCAAGAATAAAAAGACCACATGGCAAACGAAAAAGCAACCATACAGGATTTGGCCGAACGGCTTGCCGAGCGCAACCATTGCTCGCGCTCAAGAGCCGATATGTTCTTGCGCAAAATGTTCAATCAGATCAAATCGGGTCTCGCAACCGACAGCTTCGTAAAAATCAAAGGGCTCGGAACGTTCAAGCTGGTGACAACCGGCAGCCGTACAAGTGTAGACGTGAATACCGGTGAAAAGATTGAAATATCCGAGCATCAGCGCCTGGTGTTTACGCCCGACAATTCGCTGAAAGAGCGTGTAAACAAGCCTTTTGAAAAGTTCGAGACCGTAAAAATAGAGGATGATGGCATTACTTCGGATTTCGATTTGACAGAAGACGAATACAAAGAACCCGAAGCGGAACAAAGTCAGGCCGAAGAGCCCGATACTTTGGGCGAACAGCCGGCAATTGACGAAACCGAACCCGCACCTGCAGAACAGCCGCAAAGCGAAACGGAAGAAAAACCGTTGGAAACAAATCTGAAGGATTCAGGCAACAAAACGCAGGACAACAGTTCGCTGGAATGCAAGACCGTATATATCGGAGAACATCGGGAAGAACACCCGGAACCCGAAAAACCAACTGCACAAAGCGAGAAAACGGATGACTCAGAGCTTGAAAAAGAAAATTCATACATAGATACCGACCAAACCGACGAGACAGCGGACAGCAATGAAGATGATGCTGAAAACAATGACGAAAAAGCAAAAAACAATTGGAGCCTGTTATATATTCCGTTGGCGGTCATGGGCATAGCTGCATTGATGATAGCAAGCTATTTGGCCGGCTATTATCATCTTTTCGATTCAAAAAGAGCGGCTGATATAGAGGAAATTATACCGGCATGCTCGGTAAGTGTCACAGAAGCCGCGCGTCCTGCCATCACGGCCACACGCGATACGATGGCGGCGAAGGCAAACGAAACGGAAAACAAAAAGAACGACCCGTTTGAAGAAAGCAAAAAATATGAACAGCTCGAAAACGGTGACTATCTGATAACGGGAACCTTGACAGTACACAAACTGAAAGTGGGAGATACGCTGCTTAAACTGTCGAAAAAAGCCTATGGAAGCTCAAGACTCGTGCAATATATCGTCTTCTACAACCGATTGGAAAATCCCGACTGCATACAATTGGGCATGGAACTGAAAATACCAAGACTGATAGACAAAACAAACGGCAAAGAACCCGGTTTGTCTAAAGATGTGTAGAATGGATTCCTTTTTATGGATTTTTAAACGCGGACTATGTTGAAAAGCTCTATATTTGCACGAAAAGTCAAAAACGAAAACAATTAACAGCAAGATAGAAAATGGAAGAAAATGTAGACATACGCAGTCTGAATGAATTGATAGAAAGCAAAAGCGGTTTCGTAACAAATATCACGACCGGTATGGCACAGGTAATAGTAGGGCAAAAGCACTTGATCGACGCTTTGCTCGTGTGCCTGCTAAGCGACGGCCACATACTTCTTGAAGGTGTGCCTGGATTGGCAAAGACATTGGCTATCAAGACACTTTCATCGCTAATTGATTCGACATACAAACGTATACAATTTACTCCCGACCTGCTTCCGGCCGACATAATAGGCACAGTAATCTATAGCCAAAAGACAGAATCGTTTACCGTAAAGAAAGGTCCGATTTTTGCCAACTTCATATTGGCAGACGAAATCAACCGTGCTCCGGCCAAAGTGCAGAGCGCCCTGCTCGAAGCCATGCAGGAACGTCAGGTGACCATTGCAAGCGATACATTTAAATTGCCCGAACCGTTCCTGGTGCTCGCCACACAAAACCCCATTGAACAGGAAGGAACCTATACGTTGCCCGAAGCACAGGTAGACCGCTTCATGCTGAAAGTGATTATCGACTACCCGACGATAGAGGAAGAACAGGAAATCGTGAAAAACCATGTCAACGGCAAATCGCAGACCGTCAGACCGATTGTGAAAGCCGAAGAAATCATGGCCGCGCGCGAAGTCATCAAAAAGATCTATATCGACGAGAAAATCGAACGTTATATCACAGATATCGTCTTTGCCACTCGCTATCCGGAGCGTTACAACATGGCCGACATGAAAGAAAACATCAGCTTCGGCGGTTCGCCACGCGCATCCATCAATATGGCACTGGCAGCAAGAGCATATGCCTTTATCAAGCACCGCGGATATGTCATTCCCGAAGATGTGCGCGCAGTGTCGCACGACGTCCTGCGTCACCGCATCGGACTTTCGTATGAAGCCGAGGCCAACAACATTACAGCGGACGAGATAGTAAGCGAAATATTGAACAAAGTTCAAGTTCCATAGTGGATACCAAAGAGTTATTAAAGCGCGTCCGACAGATTGAGATCAAAACGAAAGTTCTGTCGAACAATATCTTTGCAGGCGAATATCACTCCGCCTTTAAAGGGCGTGGAATGTCTTTTTCGGAGGTTCGCGATTACCAGCCCGGCGATGACGTTCGCGACATTGACTGGAACGTAACGGCACGGTTTAACCACCCTTATATAAAAGTCTACGAAGAAGAACGCGAACTCACCGTGATGCTTTTGATAGACGTATCGTCAAGTTTGTCATTCGGAACAATCAACGAATTCCAAAGAACCATCGCAACGGAAATTGCAGCGACGCTGGCATTTTCGGCCATCCAGAACAACGACAAAATAGGCGTCATCATGTTTTCGGACAAGGTGGAAAAATACATTCCGCCAAAGAAAGGAAAGAAGCATATCCTCTATATCATTAGGGAAATGCTGAATTTCAAACCCGACGACAAGCGAACGGACATCAAGCAGGCACTGGAATTCATGATGAGCACACAGCGCAAACGCTGCACCGCATTCTTGATAAGCGACTTCATAGACAATAATGATTATTCGCAGGCAATTACAATCGCCAACCGCAAGCATGACGTGGTTTCCATACAAATTTACGACAGGTTCATGGCCGTGCTACCCAATGTAGGCCTGATGAAAGTATGCGATGCGGAAACGGGGCATGAGCAATACATAGATTCGTCAAACAAAAAGGTTCGCGATGCGCATCAAAGGCACTGGCTCATGCATCAAGCGAATCTGATGAACATTATGAATAAGAGCAAAGTGGATATTATCTCAGTAAGAACAGACGAAAACTATGTAAAAGCATTGATCAACCTATTCTCAAAGCGAAAATAACCATGTTGCGAAAAATAATACTTGTTCTCGTCTTAATAGCCTCCCTTTCAAAAGCGGGAGGAAAGGTGACTGTTTCGGTCGAAATGGATTCAACCGTCATTCTCATTGGACAACAAGCACATATAGCCCTTAAAGTCGTAGCCGACAGCCAGCAAAATATAACGTTTCCCGTTTTTCCGCAAAAACAAATCATTCCCGGCGTCGAAGTAATCGAAGAAAAAATAACCGGCACCGAGGAACTGAACGATGGAAGGCAGAAATCCATAACGAAGATATATACCATTACATCTTTCGACTCTACCTTATATTACATACCACCATTTAAAGTTCGCGTCGACAATAAGACCTACGATTCCAAAAGCCTTGCCTTGAAAGTGGAAACCATGGATGTCGACACCCTGCACCTTGACAAATTTTTCGGACCAAAGGAAATTGCCGATGTGCCCTTTTCGTGGAAAGACTGGCGCGGATTGTTTTATCTGTCATTGCTTTTGATTCTATTGTTAGGCGTTTTCAGTTACATTGCCATCCAGCTGCACAACAACAAACCGCTTATCCGCAAATTCAGAATCAAGCCTTCTCTGCCGGCACACCAATGGGCAATGAGCGAAATCCAAAAAATCAACAAACAAAAGGACATCAGCGAAGATACAAAGGAATACTATACAAAACTAACCGATATCCTGCGAAGCTACATCCAAAAGCGTTATGGATTTAACGCAAAGGAAATGACTTCGAGCGAAATTATTGAAAAATTGAAGCTCTTGGATAAAAAATCAATCGAAGAGTTGCAACAATTGTTCCAAACGGCAGATTTGGTGAAGTTTGCAAAATTCCGCACGATGCTTAACGAGAACGACGAGAACCTTTTACGTGCCATGGATTTCATTAAGGCGACAAAGCTTGAAGTGCAGGAAAAGCCACAAAAACCTGTTGAAATTGCTCCCGAAGTGCAACGTACACGCCGCAGCCGCTTAATCTTGAAAATAGTCAATGTGTGCCTGCTGATAGCAAGCCTGGCTATCCTGTTTTACATTGGACGTGCCTTGTATCTCATGTCCATATAATAAAAAAGAATTGTTATGACCTTTGCGAATAGCGAATACCTTTTTCTCTTAATCCTCTTAATACCGTATGCGTTGTGGTATTTTGTTTTCAGGAAGAAGAAAGAACCAACTTTGAAAGTCCCTGATACGCAAGCCTACCGTTATATTCCACAAAGCAAGAAGCTATATTTGATTCATGCCCCCTTCTTTTTAAGGATGATCACTTTTGCAATGATTATCATTGTTCTGGCGCGTCCTCAGACGCAGAACCATTGGAAAGACACCGAGGTTAACGGTCTTGACATCATGTTAGCTATCGATATCTCCACGAGCATGCTTTCTGAAGACCTTTCGCCCAATCGCATCACCGCAGCAAAGAATGTAGCGTCGCAATTCATTTCAAACAGCCCCAATGACAATATAGGTCTGACCGTTTTCGCTGCCGAAGCATTCACGCAATGTCCGCTTACGACCGACCATGTTTCACTTCTCAACATGTTTCAGGGCGTTCAGTGCGACCTTGCCGCCAGAGGCTTGATTGACGACGGAACGGCCATAGGCATGGGTATTGCAAATGCAGTCAGCCGTTTGAAAGACAGTAAGGCAAAAAGCAAAGTGATCATCTTGCTGACAGATGGTTCTAACAATAAAGGCGACATCTCTCCGCAGACTGCGGCCGATATTGCCCGTCTCAACAATATCCGAATCTATACCATCGGAGTTGGCACGAATGGCACGGCACCTTATCCCTATCCCTTGCCCGGAGGTGGTGTAAAATATGTGCAGCTTCCTGTTGAAATCGATGTTCAGACCTTGGTAAACATTGCTGAGAAGACCGGAGGTAAATTTTATCGCGCCACCAACAACAAACAGTTGAGCAAAATTTACGATGACATCGGTAAGCTGGAAAAAACAAAGATTATGGTTAAGCAATACAGCAAGCGTTATGAGGCTTTCCAGCCTTTCGGCCTGATTGCGATACTTTCGCTATTGTTAGAGTTGCTCATACAGAATATCGTACTTCGCAGAATTCCATAAGACACAGCCTATGTTCAGATTTGAGAACCCGGAATATTTATATTTTCTTTTAGTCATACCCGTTTTGGCTCTGCTGTTCTTGTTCTTGCGGCGGCAGCGCAAAAAAAGGCTCAAGTTGATAGGGGAATTGAACTTGATCAGTCAATTGATGGACGGCACTTCTTTTTGGCGTCCCATTATCAAGTTCACACTTTGTTTGCTGGCATTAGCTTCGCTCATCATCATGCAGGCCCGTCCCCAGCTCGGCCTCGAAGTTGAAACTGACCAGCGCAATGGAATCGAGCTCATGGTTGCGCTTGACATCTCCAATTCCATGCTGGCAACCGATGTCTCTCCCAATCGTCTCGACAAGGCAAAAATGCTTGTGTCCAATATTTCCGACAAGCTGCGCAATGACAAAATCGGTCTTATTGTATTTGCGGGAGACGCCTTCATACAGCTACCCATCACAAGCGATATGGTATCGGCTAAAATGTTCCTTGATGCCATCAATCCCTCCATGATTGCCACGCAAGGCACTAATATCGGAGATGCTTTGCAATTGGCCATGAACAGTTTCACAAAGCAAAAACATGTAGAGCGCGCCATTGTCATCATCACCGACGGCGAAGACCACGAAGGAAAAGCCGAAGAGATGGCGGCTCAGGCGGCCAAAAACGGAATACATGTGTTTGTACTTGGTATAGGAAGCGAAAAAGGTGCGACCATACCCGTTTCGGGCGGAAAAGATTACTTGCGCGACCGTCAGGGAAATATTGTCGTCACAAAGCTTAATCCGGCCATGTGCAAGAACATAGCTTCTCAAGGAAAAGGCGTTTTCATCCAGGTAGACAATTCCAATATCGCTCAAGACCGCCTGTATTACGAATTGAACAAATTGGAAAAGCAGGATTTGGGCAGCGTTTCGTTCTCAAGCTATGCTGAGCAGTTCCAGATACTTGCCTGGATAGCCTTGATACTTTTAGTTCTTGACATTCTCATCGACGAGAAAAGAAACCCACGTTTCAGCCGTTTCAAATTATTTCATGGCAATGGAAAATAAGCACTTCATATCATTCTTCATATTGTTGGCATTTCTGTGTCTGCCTTTTCCGGCTGCGGCACAAACTGCCGAGAAGTCATACATGCATCGTGGAAACAGCTTGTTCAAGCAAAAGAAGTTTGCCGATGCCGATGTCTATTATCGCAAAGCCCTGGAGTTGAATCCATCCAACTCGCGAGCCCGATACAATTTGGGTAACGCCTTGCTTTCGCAGCGCAAGCCGAAAGATGCCATGAAGCAATATGAAGAGGCAGCCAAAAGCGAGAAAAATCCCTTTTACAAGGCGGCCATTTATCACAACATGGGCGTAATCCTCCAGTCGCAGAAGCAATTCGGACCGGCCATCGAGTGCTATAAAGAGTCGTTGCGCAACTACTCCGTTGATGACCGGACGCGCTATAATCTCGCTCTTTGCCAGTACCAGCTCAAAAAGAATCCCAATAATCAGCAGCAGCAAAAAAACAACAAGCAGAACGAAGATAAGAAAAATAACGAAAAGGACAAGCAGCAGCAAAAGAAACAGGAACAAGACCCCCAAGGACAGCAGCAACAAAAGAACCAGATGTCCAAGGAGAATGCAGACCAAATGCTGCGCGCAGCCATGATGGAAGAAAACCGCACGCAGCAAAAGGTCCGCAAGGCGCAGCAGCAAACGCGTCCGCGCAATGTAGACAAGAATTGGTAAAGTCATGAACCGCATTATATTATTCATTTTCTTATTATTGCTATTCCCTTCGGGCCTACTTCGTGCCGCAGTCCGCGTTGTGGCTTCGGCACCGTCGGTTGTAGCCCAAGGCGAGCAGTTTCGCCTTGAATACGAGGTCAACACCCAAGACGTAAAAAGCGCACAAGTCATTGAAAAGATACCCGGATTTGACATACTGTACGGTCCCAGCAAATCGTCGAGCTACAGCATGCAGATCATCAACGGCCATCAATCGTCGGTCAGCAGCGTCACCTACGGCTATACCCTGATGGCTCAGAAAACGGGCACGTTTTCCCTGCCACCCATCACCGTCAACGTCGGTGGAAAAAACTATACATCCAACACCGTAAGGATTAAAGTCGTTGCAGGCAACGCCAATGCCGCCAATGGCGGCTCGTCGGGTCAAAGAGGCGGCTCTTCTCATCCTTCCCGCTCGTCATCGAGCACTCCGGCTCACATTTCCAACAAAGATTTGTTCATTACCGTCACAGCCAATAAAACGCGTGTTTACGAACAAGAGCCCGTCTTGCTCACTTACCGCGTCTATACCAGGGTAGACTTGCGCCAGTTGGGCGGCAAAATGCCCGACCTGAAAGGGTTTATGGTCAAGGAAGTTCCCTTGCCCCAACAGAAAAGTTTTTCCGTCGATTCCTATAACGGACAGAACTACAACACCACGGTATGGAGCCAATACGTCATGTTTCCCCAACAGACAGGAAAGCTCACCATCCCCTCCATCAAATTCGATGGCATCGTTGCGTTTGCCGATCCCAATGTCGACATTTTGGATGCATTCTTCAACGGCCAGTCGGGAAGCATAGAGCGCAAGAAAACCATCATGACCCCTTCGCTCAACATCCATGTGAGCCCGCTTCCCGAAAAGCCCGCCGGCTTTTCGGGTGCTGTAGGCAACTTCACCATCAAGTCGGTATTGAAAACGCCGCATCCGCGTGAAAACGAGTCGCTCAATCTGCAGCTCCAAATCAGCGGAACGGGAAACGTAGACCTCATCAAGGCCCCTGTCGTAAAGTTTCCGGCCGAATTTGATACCTATGCGCCCAAACAAAATGCACAGTCCAAGCTGACAGCCGCCGGCATGACGGGAACCATGACCATCGATTATGTGACTGTGCCCAAACGCAAGGGTAAATATACCATTCCTCCCGTTGATTTTACCTATTTCGACACTTCAACCAACACCTATAAGACGATTCACACACAACCCGTTACCATCGACGTGGCCAAGGGCGAAAAAAACATCTATTCCGACAAACAACAGGAAATCCTTGCCAAGAGTGACATCCGATATATCAAGACAGGCAGCGTGAGACTTCATCACGAAGAGGATCTCTTTTGGAATCGTTCCAATTATTGGCTGTGCTATCTTGCTGCCGTTATGGCTTTCATTGCAGTCTTTTATTATTTAAGGCGGCGTTCGGCACTTCAGGGCGACCTTGTGGGCCAGCGCATACGCGGTGCTAACCGGGCAGCCACTCTCCGGATGAAAAAAGCCGGCAAGCTGCTGCACGAGCACAATACCGAGGAGTTCTACGAAGAGACCCTGCGCGCCTTGCAGGGCTACGTAAGCGACAAGCTCAGCATTCCGGTGAGCGACCTCACCAAAGACCGCATCTTGGAAGAGTTCCGTCTGCAACAGGTGCCTCAGGAGCTGGCCGACAGTTTTATACATTTGCAAGACGACTGCGAACTTTTCCGCTATTCGCAAGCCGGCAGCGAACAAAAATCGGCCGACGAAATATACGATAAGGCCACCGAAGTCATTGGCAGCCTGGATCGCATTCTCAAAAAGAAAAGAAAATGAAACGAATACTTCTTTCCCTCGTTCTGACTCTGATGTGCAGCATTGCCCTGCCGGCCAAAGATTTAAAAGCTACAGCCGACAGTCTTTATGCTGCCCGGCAATATCAAAAGGCGTCACAGCTCTATGAGCAGCTCCTCGACAAGGGCGACAATGCTAACGTTTACTACAATCTGGGCAATGCCTACTATCGGATGCACGACATTGCCCATGCCATATTGAACTACGAACGTGCTGCCAATCGCGAACCCGGTGATTCCGACATACGCTTCAATCTCACGTTGGCGCGCAGCAAAACCATCGACAAGATAGAATCCAACGAAGATTTCTTCATTGTCTATTGGTTTCGCTCCTTCCTCAACACATTCAATACCGACCAGTGGGGGCGAATCGCCGTCTTCTCCTTTGTCTTGTCGCTCATAGGACTGCTGGCTTACTTTTTCGTTCGCAGACTTTCCATACGCAAAATCGGTTTCGGCATAGCTGTTGCCATGTTTTTCCTGACCATCGTGTCAAACATCTTCGCCTATTTGCAACGCTGCCAATATCTTGACAACACTCATGCCATTGTCATGCAAACGTCGAAGATACGCAGCACTCCGGCCGAGTCGGGCACGGTTATTTTCAGCCTTCACGAAGGGACCAAGGTCAAGATAATCGACAACACCATGCGTCATTGGGTGCAGATACGTCTTGCCGACGGAAAAACAGGCTGGATGCCGCAGAAAGACATGGAAATGATCTGACACCCTCTTTGGCGCACCATGTACGAATTGTTGGAGCTCGATAAGAACATCACCCTTTTTATCAACGGAAGCCATTCGCTGATGTGGGACTATGTCATCTACACGGCCACCCAGACACTGACATGGATTCCGGTGGGACTGATTCTGCTCTACATTGTATACCGACAGGGCGGAATGCGGTGCCTGCTCATGGTGCTGGGCATGATACTGCTCGGTATACTCATCAGCGACCAGCTTTCCTCAAGCATCGTAAAACCGCTGGTCAAACGTTTTCGTCCCACTCAGGACCCACAGATAATGTATCTTGTCGATGTGGTAAACAACTACCGGGGCGGACGCTACGGCTTCTTTTCGGCCCATGCATCCAACACATTCACCGTAGCCCTTTTCCTGACGCTTCTATTCCGCCACCGCATGGCCGGTTTCCTGCTTGTCAGCTGGTCACTGCTCAACAGTTACACTCGTGTTTATCTGGGAGTGCATTATTTTGGCGATGTGGTGGTGGGAACACTCGTCGGTGCAGTGGTCGGGTGGGGGCTCTATCGTTTTTTCGTCTGCCGTATGCCCGACTACAAACCCTGTGATTCCCGCGAAGGTTTCACCTCTTCGGGTTTCACGCAAAAGAGCATGTATGCACTTTCGGCCTGCATCTTGCTCAACTATTGCGTCCTGTTCATCATTTCCTCTTTCTGCCCTTAAAATTCTGCGCCCTTCAGTTAGGATTTGCTGCGTCACTATTATTTTTCGGACGCAGCAAATTTCGACACGTGTGCTTCCTTTTTTTACGCTAATTTATTGGCGCGGCAGTCATACGGATTCAGTAATTTGTCTTACCTTTGCCATACAACCCATCCAAGCATATCACACATGAAGAAATACGAATTGGAAATACCGGTAGCCAGCACAGAATTTCTGGATGCACGTCATTTCCTGATAGTCCTGCGCCATGAGCTGCTTCAGGACATGGGCGGAGAAATACGTCCCGGTCAGTTTGTGCAGGTATTGGTCGAAAATTCGCCTGCCACCTTCCTGCGGCGCCCCATTTCCATCAATTTTGTCGATGGCGAGAAAGGCGAACTGTGGCTCATGGTTCAAATCAAAGGCGAGGGCACGGAACACCTGTCGAGTCTGCGTCCCGGCGACATGCTCAACCTTCTGTTTCCGTTGGGAAACGGTTTCAGCATGCCCCGTCAGGGCGAACGAGTGTTGCTCGTAGGAGGCGGAGTGGGAGTGGCCCCTTTGCTTTATTTCGGCAAACGCCTGAAAGACGAAGGTTTTGAACCGACTTTCCTGCTGGGTGCACGCAGTGCAGGCGGACTGCTCGAAGCTTCTCTGTTTCGCAACTACGGGCGCGTCATGGTGACGACCGAAGACGGTACAGAAGGCGAACAGGGTTTTGTTACGCAGCATTCGGTTCTTGCCGAGCACTTTGACCGCATCTACGTATGCGGCCCTAAACCCATGATGATGGCTGTGGCTCGTCATGCCCGGCAAAACGGCATCGAATGCGAGGTGTCGCTGGAAAACATGATGGCATGCGGTCTGGGCGCCTGCCTCTGCTGTGTCGAAAAGACGGTAAGCGGCAATGTTTGCGCCTGTACAGACGGACCGGTATTCAACATAAAACAACTGACATGGCAGATTTAAGAGTAAAGATAGCCTCGCTGGATTTGAAAAATCCCGTGATGACAGCTTCCGGAACGTTTGGTTACGGAACGGAATTTGAAGATTTTCTTGATATCAACCGTCTGGGCGGCATCATAGTGAAAGGCACGACGCTTCGTCCGCGCGAAGGCAACGACTATCCGCGCATGGCCGAAACACCGTCGGGCATGCTCAACTGCGTCGGCCTGCAAAACAAGGGCGTTGCCTATTTTTGCGAGCACATCTACCCGACCGTCAAGAGCTATGACACCAACGTTATTGTCAATGTAGCAGGTTCTTCGCCCGACGACTATGCCGAATGTGCCGCATGCATAGACCGGCTCGACCGTATTCCGGCCATTGAGCTCAACATATCGTGCCCTAATGTTAGGCAAGGCGGCATGGCATTCGGAGTCACCGCCGAAGGCGCAGCCTCGGTGGTCAGAGCTGTGCGCAAGGCCTACCATAAGACATTGATAGTAAAACTGTCGCCCAATGTGACCGACATAGCCGAAATAGCGCGTGCCGTTGAAGCCGAAGGTGCCGACAGCATATCGCTCATCAACACGCTGATGGGAATGGCCATCGACATCGAGCAGCGCCGTCCCAAGCTGAGCATTGCCACGGGCGGCCTGTCGGGACCGGCAGTCAAGCCCGTTGCCCTGCGCATGGTGTGGCAGGTGGCCCAAGCCGTAAAAATACCTGTTGTCGGGCTCGGCGGCATCATGAATGCCCGCGACGCCATAGAGTTTATCATGGCAGGAGCAACGGCCATAGAAGTGGGAACGGCCAATTTCATAGACCCTAACGTCTGCGAGAAGATCATCGGCGGAATAGACGCATGGCTTGACGGCCATGGCTGTAAGTCGGTGGAGGAAATAGTGGGATGTCTGAAAAGCGACTAAGAAAAACATATTGTCACACCCAGTAAAACAGAAAAGTCATGAAAGAACTCAAAGGAAGCAAGACCGAAAAAAATTTGCAGACGGCATTTGCCGGCGAATCGGAAGCTCGCAACAAGTATTCCTACTATGCAAGCAAAGCCAAAAAGGACGGATTTGTACAGATTGCCGCACTGTTTGAAGAAACGGCGGCCAACGAAAAGGAGCATGCCAAACTATGGTTCAAATACCTGCATGGCGGTGAGGTGCCCGACACAGCCACCAATCTGAAAGACGCGGCAGCTGGCGAACATTATGAATGGACCGACATGTATGCCACATTTGCTGACGAGGCCGAGGCGGAAGGCTTTACCGAAATAGCGGCAAAATTCCGCATGGTGGCAGCCATTGAAAAGTCGCACGAACAACGCTACCTGAAGTTGCTGCAAAACGTGGAGCGCAAGCAGGTCTTTTCAAAAGATGGCGATTGTGTATGGCAATGCAGCAACTGCGGACACATCTGTATAGGCAAAAACGCGCCCGCGGTGTGTCCCGTCTGCTTGCATCCGCAAAGCTATTTTCAAGTAAAAGCAGAGAATTATTAAAACCTTGCAACCGATTGGAAAGCAAGTGCTCAAAACAATTATTTCTTTGAGGACTTGCTTTTCAGCCGGTCAAGATAGTTTTCTTCTTTTTTCAAGGAGTCTTTGTTTTCAAACACCATTTTTGCGGGCAGTTTCACCCACTTCCTGTTTTCAACGCGACGCACATTGTTGGCACCCTGCACTTCGTAGAGCAGGCGGCCCTGCTTGTCAAAGGAAAAAAGTATGTCCTGTTCGTCGGCACCCAGATCGTTTGAAAACTTGACGGCAGCCTTGTTGCCTTCTACCTTACAATCCGTTATAAACCAGGCATCATACAGACGGCCGGTCATGTAACCGTGCATCTTGCCGAGAAAAGAATAATTGGGGGCAGTGACGGTCGTATCGTATAGGTCGATAGCTATGGTTATGCCGTTTTGACGGTTGTAGAACTTACCTTTAAACATCCGCTTGTCCTGGGCAAACAGAGCGGTAAAACCTATGATTGCGGCAACGGCCAATAAAAGTTTTCTCATGGTTCAGATTCTTTTCCGACGGTAAAAATCATTGTTGTGGCGCCTATCGTGATAATGGCACCATCTTCCATGTTGATTCTGTCTGTATTCTTTAGGATTTCGTCCTGGTAGAAGGTACCTGTGTTGCTGGGCGCATCGCGCAATACATAACACAGTTCTTGTCTTTTATTGCGCTTAACGGTTATGATGCAGTGAGTGGTGTCAACGCTGGGATCGGTTGTCTCGATAGCTGCATTGGCATTCGTGCCTTTCACATAGCGTCCCACTACATTTTCGCCTGCATAAAGTGGAATGACCTGCTTGGCGTGAAACGCGTTTTCTATAACAGTGAGATAACCCAAAACTTCTTTGGTGTCTTCCTTGGCCGCTTTGGCATTGACACGCGCCTTGAATATTTTTCCGCACGCGGAGCATTCAAAAACGAGTATGCGCCCTGCAGGATATGCAGTCTCGTCAAAAGTAAGGTATGCGCCGCATTTGGGGCAAGCTATACGTTTCATTTTAAAAGAAAGGGGTTAATTGATCTGCAGAATCCAGGCATTTTCAAAGACTTCGATGTCATGAAAGCCGTTGAGCGCTTCGCGCGCCTGTTGTTCTGTGGGATAGTTGGAATAGATGACGCGTATCATTTTGTTCTTGCGGAAAACGCGTGCACTGTCAAGTCCTTTTTCTTTAAGCTGTTCTACAAAAATTTCAGCATTGGCTTCCTTGATGGAACTGGCAAGGACGATGGTATAATAGGAGGCTTTTGCCTTGACAGCATTCGTGTCGGTGTGGTTTTCGGGAAGTGGTTTTACGGAATCTGTATCGCATGCAGTGGCAGGAGCGGGGACAGACGTTTTTTGTATGGGCTGGGCGTTGGGCACCTGTTCCAACAGACTTTGTATGGGAAAGCCATACAAGGCACCGTTGGCGGTTGTAAGGCCATGGTTGTGCTGCTGCGTCTGGTTGGCAATGGTTACCGGGAAAGCCAGATAGAAGATTATGGCGAGAATGGCGGCCGCTGCATAGTGGGCAACGGCTTTGTTGAGACGGATGGTGTAGTGCGTGCCCGTATTTATGTTTTCGGCAGCATCGTTACGGCTCGTAGGTGCGGCTTCGGCCGTTTCTATAGGTTGTGTAACCTTGACGGGAGCAACATAGGGGGCGGAAGCATAGGCATCGAGGCCGTAAAGAGTAGGGGCAACTATGCCTCCCTGGTTCTTAGGGGTAAAAAGGAGTTCATTGTCGGCTTTCAATTCCAAAAGACCCAGATTGTCGAAATCAAAAGCTCCTTGCGAATGTAGAAGTTCCTTGACCCTTTCTATTTCGCGCTCGACCATGCGATTAGGCTCAGGGTAGTTGGTGTCGAACGCTTGCATGTAAGCCTGTACAAGGAGGCCGTCGTTAATCTTTAAACGTGCATTAAAGCCTATGGTACGCGTAGGAGGATAGAATAGGCCGCTTTCTTCGTCGCGATAAGGAGGCTCGTAATGTGTGACAAAGCCCCCCAAACCGGGCATTATCACGCAATCGTGCTTCAAAAGCAGCTTTTCTATGAACTTTTCTACGCTAACCATGTTGTGCAAAGGTAAGCAATCTTTCCTTGATAAGTTGCATTTTCGCGAACATTTGTTTACGCATTTTTATTGACCTTCATTTATTGTTTTCCATCTTGGATTTGATTGCGTGTAACTTATGACGAAAATCCAAGCCGAGGGAAAAGAAATAAATTTTCGGACTGCCGTTTTTGCAATATTGGGGTTGGCGTTTTGGCTATTTCACCTTATAACCTTCTTTGGTAAGGACACTTTTTATCTTGTCGACCATGTTTCCTTGGATAATCACTTGGCCTTCCTTTGACGAACCTCCTGTTCCGCAAGAAGTTTTGAGAAGTTTTTCCAGGGCTTTCAAGTCATCTGACTTTCCAACGAAGCCGTCGACGATTGTCACGGTTTTTCCCTTGCGTCCTGCCCGTTCAAAGTAGACATGCAGGCACTGCCGGTTTTTGGGAAGGGTATCGGGCTCGTCATCACGGCTTTCTTCATATTTATAGTCGGGGTTGGTGGAGAAAACAATGCCCAGACGGTCTTTCCAATCGTTGTTCATAAAAATAGTCTAATAAATGATTTTCAGAAGAATGCCGTCATATGGCTGTACGGTTACAGAACAAAGACGGTTGGGAGCAAATTCAAGAGCGAGGATTTTGCCGCCAATCAGTTCCTTGGCTTTATAGTGTCCCTGCGGTATACCGAGGAAATCAAAGGCATGGGCTGGAATATTCACCTGCACTTGTTGCACGTCATCGCTGAAATTGGCAATGGCGAGAATTGCTTCGTTGCCGCTTTGACGGATAAAGGCGAAAATCCGGGTGCTGTCGAAGTGAGGATTGTCATAGTTGGCATACATCAGGTCAAAGAAGCGGCCTTCGTAAAGGGAGGGTTCGTTCTGTATGGTGCATAACAGTTTCGTGTAGTAGGCATACAATGTGCGTTGCTCGGTCGACAGATTGGAAAGAGCATATCTGCCGTTCTTTCGCCACGCAACAAGGGACGGCACATTCCAGTAATCGAAGATAGTTGTACGGCCATCCAGTCCGCTAAAACCTTCGTGCTCCATACCCCGCTCACCGAGCTCCTGGCCGAAATACAGCATAAAGGGATTTGTGTTCATACAGGCCGAAACCAAAAGTGCTGCGCGCCCCTTGCTGCCCGATGAGGCGTAAAAATCGGAAGCAAGACGCTGCTCATCGTGGTTTTCAAGGAAATTGAGCATGTATTTCTGAATATCTCCCAAGGATTGCCAGCAAAAGGTGATGTCGGAGGCCGGGCGTTCCATTCGGGTGACAGCTCGCAACGTGTCGTAAAGACCTACTTTATCATAAAGGTAATTGAAATGCCCGCGATAGAGATATTCACGATACAGCAACGGATTATATACTTCGGCAATGAAGAGCACATTAGGATAATGACGCTTCACTTCGGCGATGGCCCAATGCCAGAATTCGCAGGGAACCATTTCGGCCATATCGCAACGAAAAGCATCGACCCCCATACTGGCCCAATAAAGAAGAATGTGAAGCATCTTGTGCCAGGTATCGGGCATAGGGTCAAAACGGCATTGACGGCCGCCGGCATAATCGATGCCGTAGTTCAGCTTGACTGTCTCGTACCAATCGTTGCGACCCGGAGTGGAAGAAAAGCAGTCGTTACCCGTTGCTTTGGCCGGATTTTCTTGATAGGGAGAATTCTCATACGATTTCATATCAAATTGACAACAAAGCGGATGGCCCGGTATATAATAGAAATTGTTGAACGGGCTGAAAGCTTGGTTGCAATTGTCATCGGCTCCCAAGTCTGCCACGCCTTCGGGCTTTTGGTCGGAATGGTATTGGCGCGCTACATGATTGGGAACGAAGTCCATGACAAAGCCTAAACCGGCGGCATGCGTGCGTTTCAAGAGAGCACGAAACTCTTTCAAACGCTTTTCGGGCGACGACGCAAGATCGGGATCGATATCATAGTAATCCTTTATGGCATAAGGCGAGCCGGCGCGTCCCTTGACGATGGCCGCATGATCTTTTGCTATACCGTATTTTGAATAGTCGGTACAAGTTGCGTGTTCCAACAGTCCGGTATACCACACGTGCGTTATTCCTGATTTCTTTAGCCGAAGCAATACAGAGGGTGTAATATCGTTCATTTTTCCACAGCCGTTTTGCTCTATCGTCCCATTGAACAAGGGATGCGGATTATTGTTGCCGAACAAACGGGGCAGCATCTGGTAAATAATAATCTTGGGCATGTTGAAAAAAATATAAGTCCACAGATAGCCGTTGCGCTATCTGTGGACTTGATCATATTATCTCATTGGAAAATATAGCTATTAGCCTATGCCATGTATGCTTATGGCCTCATTTCCTTTGCAGATTTTCGCAATCATTCCCTGCAAAGCCTTTCCGGGACCGCATTCTGTGAAATCGGTAGCACCGGCTGCAACCATTGCTCCCACTTCAACCGTCCAACGTACCGGAGAAGTCAGTTGGGCAATAAGATTGGCTTTGATGTCTTCGGGATCTGTATGCGCCTGTCCGTCTACGTTTTGATAAACGGGGCATTTGGGCGCGTGGAATTCGGTGGCCATTATGGCATGTTCCAATTCGTCTTTGGCCGGCTGCATAAGCGGAGAGTGAAAGGCACCGCCGACTTTGAGAACCAAAGCCCGCTTGGCTCCTAATTCCTTAAGCTTTTCGCATGCGGCATTGACGGCCTCTATATCGCCACTGATGACAAGCTGACCGGGACAATTGTAATTGGCCGGCACAACAATGCTATCGGCTGTGCTGACCTCCTTGCAGACTTCCTCGACCTTTTCATCGGGAAGGGCAATGATTGCCGCCATTGTGGATGGCTTCTTTTCGCAAGCCTTCTGCATGGCCATGGCACGCGCATAGACCAATTTCAAACCATCCTCGAAACTCAGAGCACCGGCAGCGACCAAAGCCGAGAATTCGCCGAGCGAATGTCCGCCTACCATGTCGGGTTTCAGCTCAGGAGTGCATAAAGCCTTGATAACTGAGTGTAAAAATACAGCGGGCTGGGTCACTTTCGTTTGCTTGAGCTCTTCATCTGTACCGGCAAACATGATGTCTGTAATCTTATAGCCTAAAATTTCATCGGCCTTGTCGAAAAGTTCTTTGGCCAACGGATTGTTTTCATACAAGTCTTTGCCCATTCCTACGAATTGGGCTCCCTGTCCGGGGAATACTACTGCATTCATAGTGTATTATCTTATTTTTATTTAGGCTTGCAAAGATACTGCTTTTTTCTCACTTTTGAATGAAAGCGCTATAAATGTTTTCTGTAGGTCTTGCCTTGGAGTTTAAGCATTTCATCGCGAAATTGTGCTGCTGATACGAAATCCAATGCCTTGGCTGCGGCTTCCATTTTCTTGCGCAGGGTTTCGACTGTTTCGCCATTGAAATTCTTTTTGCCATATTCCGGCTGTGGTTCGGCTGCCATGGACGGCTTTTCCTGGCTTTCGGCCATGTCGTAGTTTTTTATATTGTTTTCTTCTTGCTGTGCAACGAGCTGATTGCCGCCTATTGACTTTACTATTTGTTTGGGAGTGATGTGATGTTCCTCGTTATACTTCATTTGTTTTTCGCGTCGGCGGCGTGTTTCGTCAATGGTCTGCTGCATGCTCTGCGTTATCTTTTCAGCATACATAATGACGCGTCCGTGCACATTGCGTGCCGCTCTTCCTGCCGTTTGTGTCAGTGAGCGGTGGCTGCGCAGGAATCCTTCTTTGTCGGCATCAAGAATGGCAACCAAAGACACTTCGGGCAAATCGAGTCCTTCACGCAACAGATTGACACCTACCAGGACGTCAAATTTCCCGGCTCTCAATTCTTCGAGAATTCTGACGCGGTCCAATGTGTCGACATCGCTGTGTATATAGTTGGCACTGATTCCGTTTTTCAGCAGATAAGACGTAAGGTCTTCCGCCATGCGTTTGGTCAGCGTCGTCACCAACACGCGTTCGTTGCTTTCCTTGCGTTGTTGGATCTCTTCGAGCAAATCATCGACCTGTGTAATGCTTGGACGCACGATAATTTCGGGATCCAAAAGCCCTGTGGGTCTGATTACCTGCTCTACGACTACGCCGCCGCTTTGTTGCAGTTCGTATTCGGCCGGTGTGGCACTTACGTAGATTACCTGTTTGGCCATTTCCTGAAACTCTTCGAATTTCAGCGGCCGGTTGTCGAGGGCTGCCGGCAGGCGAAACCCGTAGTTGACGAGTGCTTCCTTGCGACTTCGGTCGCCACCATACATGGCGCTGATTTGCGGCACGCTCACATGGCTCTCGTCGATAACAATCAGGAAGTCTTCGGGAAAGAAATCGAGCAGGCAGTACGGGCGCGTTCCGGGCTGCCGTCCGTCGAAATAGCGCGAATAGTTTTCTATTCCGCTGCAGTGTCCCAATTCTTTTATCATCTCAATGTCATAGGAAACGCGCTCGTGCAAACGGTCGGCCTCCAATATTTTCCCCATATTCCTGAAGTTGGCTTCTTGCAGGGCCAGGTCTTTTTCTATCTGCCCCAAGGCGGAATGAACCATTTCTTTGGAGGTGATAAAGAGGTTTGCCGGATAGATTTTGTACTCGTCAAATTGTGCTATGCTCTCATTGGTTTCGCTGCTGATCTCTTCGATGCTGTCAATCTCGTTATCCCAAAACGAAATGCGTATGATGTCGTCCGAATAGGCCAGACACACGTCGACGGTATCGCCTTTGACGCGAAAATTGCCGGGACGTTGTTCCAGGTCGTTGCGTATGTATTGCGAGGCTGCCAGGTCGCGCATCAGTTTGTTACGTTCTATGATTTTTCCGCGTTTGAGCTCTATCATATTGTCATAGAAAGCTCCCGGATTTCCCATGCCATAAATGCACGAGACCGACGAAACGACTATTACGTCTTGTCTTCCTGACAGCAACGATGAGGTTGCGGCCAGACGCAGCTTGTCGATTTCCTGATTTATTTGCAGATCCTTTTCAATGTATGTGTCTGTCGAAGCGATGTAGGCTTCGGGCTGGTAATAGTCATAGTACGATACATAATATTCTACGGCGTTGTTGGGAAAGAAGTTTTTGAATTCCGAATATAATTGGGCTGCCAACGTTTTGTTGTGGCTCAAAACCAATGTCGGCTTGTTTACGTTTTCTATGACATTGGCTATCGTGAAGGTTTTTCCCGAACCTGTTACTCCCAAAAGCGTCTGTCCGCGTTCGCCCCTCATGACGCCTTCGGTCAATTGCCGGATGGCTTCGGGCTGATCGCCTGTCGGTTGATAGTCTGATATGAGTTTAAACCTATTCATGGTGCAAAGGTACGCAACCAACTGTTATGCCGCAAAATCTGAAAAGCTAAGAAAATAAAACGGTGTCGTTTCGGTTGCTAAAACCGACCGCGGGAGACAAAAGCCTTTTATCCGGCTTCTGCCTCCCGTGGTTATACATCCGGAGGGATGCGTCTATACGATATATTGCGAACTTATCGATTGGTTGCTCTCCACTCTGCGTATGGTTTCCGCAAAAAGATCGGCAACAGTGACCTGTTTAACCTTTGAACACTTTTTTGTGTAGGGGATAGAGTCGGTAAATACGATTTCCTCCAACACCGAATCTTCTATACGCTGCGTTGCGGGATCCGACATCACGCAGTGTGAGGCTATTGCGCGCACTGAAAGTGCACCATGGTCTTTCATGATTTTGGCTGCCTTGGTAATCGAACCTGCCGTGTCGACCATATCGTCTACAATGATTACGTTTTTGCCTTTCACGTCACCGATTACCTGCATGGTTGCCACCTCATTTGCTTTTTCGCGGCTTTTATTGCACAGCACCAATGGGCATTGCAGGTATTTTGCATAGGTATTGGCACGCTTCGAACCGCCCACGTCGGGAGTTGCTATGCACAGGTTGTCAAGATTCAGTCCTTTTATATAAGGAAGCATGATGCTCGATGCATATAAGTGGTCAACGGGCACATCGAAGAAGCCTTGCTCCTGGTCGGCATGCAGATCCATTGTAATCAAACGGTCTATGCCTGCCACGCTCAGCAAATCGGCTACCAATTTGGCTCCGATCGAAACGCGCGGCTTGTCCTTGCGATCCTGACGAGCCCACCCGAAGTAGGGTATTACCGCGATGATGTGACGGGCCGAAGCTCTTTTGGCCGCATCTATCATAAGAAGCAATTCCATCAGGTTGTCTGAATTGGGAAATGTCGATTGAACAAGAAAAACATCGCGCCCACGTATTGATTCTTCGTATGACACTGAGAACTCGCCGTCGGCAAAGTGTGTGATTACCAAGTTTCCCATAGGTTTTCCCAAACTTTTGCATATCTTTTCTGTCAGATACTTCGACTTGGTTCCCGAGAATACCATAAATGATGAATAGTCGCTCATTTTAATGTCTTGTTTTTATTGTCTTTATTTTAGGATGACCGTTTTGACAGGCTGGTTTTCCTGCTTTTTACGCTGCAAAATTAATAAAAAAGTAGCAAGCAAAGAGATGTTTAAGACGTTTTCTGCTCATCTTTCAAAGCTTCTTTTGCCTGAAGCGTATAGCTGATGTTTTGCTCGCGGTGGCATACGTCCACTTCTACACCGTATTGGTTGTTCAGGTGATGCGCAAGATGTTCGGCCGAATAGACACTGCGGTGCTGTCCTCCCGTGCAGCCGAAACAGAACATCAGATCCGTGAAACCGCGTTGCAGATAGCGCTCAACGTGCATGTCGGCGATGGGATATACATGGTCGAGAAAACGCAATATCTCGCCATCGTTCTCAAGGAATCGGATAACGGGATCGTCCAGTCCGGTCAGGTTTTTGTAGGGCTCGTAACGTCCGGGATTGTGCGTGCTGCGGCAGTCAAATACATATCCGCCGCCGTTGCCGCTCGTATCTTCGGGAATGCCTTTCCTGTAGCTGAAGCTGAACACTCTCACTTTGAGCTTTCCTTTGTTGTCGTATTTGGAGAACGTGGCTTTTCCGTCTATCGGATTTGATTTGTAGAGTTCCGAGTTAGTGGTCTTGAAACCGTCGCGGCGTTCCTTGATTTCTTCTTTGATCTGGAATTGGGGCATTTCCGTGATGCGTTGCAACACATCGCGCAGGTAAGGGTAGGGACACGAGCCGTCGGCGAGAGCCGACCGCAGGTTTTCGATGGCCGGCGGAATGCTGTCGATGAAATACTGCTTCTTTTCAAAATAACCTCTGAAGCCATAGGCTCCCAATACCTGCAGCAGTCTGAACAATACAAACTGGCGCAAATTGTTGCGAAAGGCGGCTTCCTTCACATCGGCATATTGCCGCAGCGAAGAGATGTAGACGTCTGTCAGTTCATCGCGCAAGGCCTGCGGATAGCGTGCCGAAGCCTGCCAAAGAAATGAGGCCACATCATATTCCAATGGTCCGCGGCGGCCGCCCTGGTAGTCGATAAACTGCGGGGTGCCGTTTTCTGACAGAATAATGTTACGGGCCTGAAAATCGCGGTACATGAAGGCGGTGTCCGTGCCTGCCGTCAGGTCTTTTGCCAGCAGTTGAAACACGGCTTCGAGCTTCAGTTCGTTAAAGTCGAGCTCAAGGGGTTTCAAGAAACAATATTTGAAATAGTTCAAATCGAACAGCACGCTGTTCTTGTCGAATTCGGGCTGAGGGTAACAATGCCTGAAATCCAACCCTATGGCTCCGCGCACCTGAAATTCGGGCAATTTGGCAATGGTAAGTTTCAGCAGTTCCTTTTCCCTGAGATTGTATCTGCCGCCTGCCTTGCGCCCTTCTTCCAGAGCACTGTAGAGCGACGTGCGTCCCAGATCGGTCTGCAAATACCGCTGTTTGTCGTCCGACACAGCCAGTATTTTGGGCACCGGCAGTCTGCGCCGCGTAAAATGGCGGGTCAGTGCTATGAAGGCCGTGCTTTCCTCCACGGATGAATCATAGGCGCCTATGACTGTATGCGGCTCCGTTCCATCGGGAGCGTAGATGCGGTAATATTGCCGGTTGCTCCCGGACTCGGGGAATTTTTCTATCCGGGCAGGCTCCTTGCCCGACCATTTTTTATAGAGAGCTGCTATTTTCTGCATGTGCTTTTCTGTTTTTGATGTTCATCATGTGAACGGCTGCAAGGGCTGCCGTTTCTGTGCGCAGTCTGCTTTCGCCCAGACTCACGGGACGAAATCCGGCAGCAACGGCCATCTTGACTTCTTCGCACGAAAAATCGCCTTCGGGCCCCACCATGACCAGTGAATCGCTCCCATCGAGCACATCGAGCAGGTAGGGTCGTCCGCCTATGTTCAGTTCGGGTTCCGTATAGCAGTGGGCTATGTATTTGTGACCTGCAAAGGGGCGGTTCAGAAAATCCTTGAATTTCACCAGACCTTCGACTTCGGGCAGCAGTCCTTTATGGCTTTGCTTCATGGCCGATACCATGATTTTTTCGATGCGCCCGGTGTTGACATTTCTGCGTTCCGAAAAGGCGCAATCGAGCAGTGTGAGGCGGTCGAAACCTATTTCAGTGGCTTTTTCGGCCATCCATTCCGTGCGGTCGGCATTTTTGGTGGGAGCCATGGCCAAATGCAGTGTTCCGTTCCAAGGCTTGTGCCATTTTTCTTCTTTCGTGATTTCAAACCGGCAGCTGTTCTTGCCTGTCTGCACGATGCGGGCATCATAAAGAAAGCCTTTGCCGTCGCTTATCACGATGTCGTCGCCTTCTTTAAGGCGCAGCACACGCAAGGCATGGCGCGCTTCGTCTTCGGGCAACTCCTGCAAATGGCGCGCGTCGGGAGCGTAGAAGAATCTCACCTCTTTCATCGCCGGCGCTTGATCTCGTCGCGGATATGCGAAGCCAGTTCATAGTTTTCGTCACGTAAGGCGTCGCGCAACACATCTTCGAGCATCGGAAGTGTCAGGGTGCTGATGGGAAGCGAAACGGTACCCTGCGCATCTGAATGGCTATGCTGTTGTGCAAAAAGTGCTTCTTCTATGAATATGGGGCATCTGAACGCCAAGGCCATTATAATGGCCTGAATGGCATCCATCTCCATGGAAAAGTTCACGCCGTTGTGCAGCAGCTGCACCTGTGCCATGTAGCGGGTTCCCCTGATTTCGGTCAGTATCACCCCTTCGACCACAAAGCCCAGCTCGGTGCCCAAAGATTTCATGATGCGCGTCCACGGGGCATGAAACTTCGGTTCGCGATTGGAGGCAAACAACAGGTCTTCGGCCTCTCGCTTGTCGAGAAGAACGGGCATAAGCATTTTTCCGTCAACCTCCTTCAGTATCAACAGATATTGCGTGCCGTCGGCCTGAAGCTTTGAGATTTCATGCACTTTCAAACGGATTATTTTCGATGGTTGGCCTATCATATCCAAATATGCTTTATGCAAAAGTAGTCAAATATTTCGAGCCGCTGACTACTTTTGCCGTAAATGTTGCAGTGAGCAGACTGAATTTTCTCTTTCTGCAAGATTGGACATGCCGCATGCCGCTCTTCAACTGCTTTTTACTAATTTTGCCGCACAAATAGATCAGTCATGAGAGCAATGGTATTCGCCGCCGGTATGGGCACACGTCTCGGAAGCCTCACGGCCAACCGCCCCAAAGCCTTGGTCGAGGTGGAGGGCAGACCGCTGTTGGAGCACGTTTTGAACAAGTTGCACCGCGAATCTGTAGGCAATGTGGTGGTCAACGTCCATCATTTTCCCGACCAGATTATTGATTTTATCAACCGTTATCCCTATAAGGAAGAAATGCACATACAGGTGAGCGACGAACGCACGCTGCTGCTCGATACGGGCGGCGGATTGCGCAAGGCTCTTCCCCTGTTTCTCAAGACTGATGCGGTTTCGCCCATACTTATCCACAATGTCGACATTCTGAGCAACGCACGTCTGCACGAACTATACAATGCCTGCCGCGGCCATGATGCCGTGTTGCTGGTAAGCCGGCGCACCACATCGCGCTACCTGCTCTTCGACGACGAAATGAAAATGGTGGGGTGGACCAACGTTCAGACAGGCGAAGTGAAGTCGCCCTACCGCAATCTGGATCCGTCGCGTTGCCACAGACTGGCCTTTGCCGGCATTCATGTGGTTGCGCCATCGGTTGGCACGGCCATGGAAAAATGGCCCGAAGTGTTCGGCATCACCGATTTTTACATCCGCGAATGCTCGCGTCTCGACATCCGTGGATATATACAGCCCGATTTGCAATTGCTCGATGTGGGCAAACCCGATACCTTGGAGCGCGCAGCCGCTTTCCTGCACGACAATGGGTTGGAATAGCCCGCTTCCGGTCTGAAAACGCTCCCTTCCTTTTCAGATTGGCAGCACTCCGCTGCAAAAATGCTCCCTCCGGTTTTCACCGGTGGCATGGGCAAAAAACAAGCGGTGCGGATATGATGGTCAACATCTCCGCACCGCCTTTACAGACTGACGCTGATGGTTTTATTCTTCTGCGGGTTTCATCCGCGCACTGATGATGCGTTTTTCGGGCGATACCACATAAATGGCATTGTAAAGCGTATTGACTGTTTCGCCCGACTTTGAAAGCAATGAACGCTCCACTGCGCATTTGGCGATATACACAAACTCTGTGTTGGGGTTGGGAGCCTTCGACACCTGTACGGGAGTGACGGCAGCGAACGACACCCTGACATTTTCGCCGTGCAGCTTGGCCATGAACCCTACGCTTTCGTCATACAACCGTCCGGCAGCAGCGGCCGACAAGGCCTCGGTGTCATTGGCGGTGAGTGCCGACAGATAGGAGGCTACCAGGGAACGCACGGCATACTTATCGGGATAGGAAACGGTCATGCGGTCGATATTTTCCTTGGCGGCTTTTGCCTCGGCGATATAGCGGCCGGAAGAATGCTCGTCAATGTATTTCTGATACGACAAGGCCGTGTTTTCGGTAGTGGCATCGACCCAATCGAACGAATCTATTTTGGATTTGCAGGCTTCATCGAACGCGCTGTGGGGATAGTCGGCCAAAAACCGCACAAAATCGTTCTTGGACGGCGACGCGGCTATTTCTGTCCACTTGGAACGGATGTTCTTCAATATCTCAAGACGGCTTTTCACTTCGTTATTGTAAGGCGAATCGGGATAGTCGGCCAAAAACTGCTCATATTCGGATATGTCAAAACTGGATTGGAGCGCGTTATAGGCCTGATCCACCTGTTCTTCATGAATTTTGTTCATGTAAAAATACAGACCGCCTCCTGCGGCAGCCAGCACGATGACAATGACCATAACGACCTTCCAAGCCGAAGAACGCTCCTTGCGCGGCCCGGCAGATGGGGCGGGTTCTTCGACCCGGGCATACTGATAGGCTGAAACCGCCTTGCGGGGAGCCGGTGCCTCGGACGCATCCAGCACGCAACCGCAGTTGGGACAGGTCTTCTCCTTTTTGAGCAAAACCTTGCCGCAATCGGGACAAATCACAATGTTGCCGGCAATCGCCACACCGCAGGAAGGACAATGAGGTGCAAGGTCGGAAACCTCATGACCGCATTCGGGACATTTTATAAGAGCCATGTTTTTAACTATTTGGATTGCAAAAATACATCTTTGACATCAGAACAAGAAAAAGTTGGGTGCTTTTTTTATGCCGAAGCCTGTCATTTGCCCTTTTCAAGCACCGATTGAACAGCGGCATAGGCCTTTACCCAATCGGTATCGAGCGAAAAAGGCGTAAGCTGACCCTCGGTCGTAACATAAGCGTCGGCCACCTCGCGGTCGGGGTCATTAAAAAGACGGTTGGACCCCGAAGCGTCGATAAAAAGCAGTATGCGCTTTTTCTTCTCAGACTTACTCAAACTGGTATTAACCAAAGCATCACGGATAAAGCTGCTCACAAACTGGTTCATGTAGTAAGCCTGGTCGTCAAGGAACTTGACCGTGACTTCCTTGTCGCTTTTGAAAGCCTTCTCCTTGATATACTCGAGTCCTACGCGCTTGAACTGCGCTATTTTGCGGGAAACAGGATTGCTCTTGGGGTTTTCGGCCGCTTTCTTCGCGTCATTGAGCAAAGCGTTGTAGATATCCTGGGCATAAACAGGAAACGACAAAAAGGAAAAAAAGAAAAGTGTGACGATGAACTTTATCATAAAATAGATTATTTGTTTTTCTTCAGGCAAAGACGGTGAGTGATGCACGAAGGAAAGTCCTCCTTGTAATGCGAAACCATCACCATCGTTTTGTGAGGCCTCGAACAAAAAGCCTCGATGATCCACATGGCACGGCGACGATTGCGTGCATCAAGGCCATGGAAAGGCTCGTCAAGAATAAGCAGGTCGGGGTCTTTTACAAAAGCCCTGGCCAAAAGCACAAGCCGCTGCTCGCCGCCCGAAAGCTGCGTGTATTCGCGTTTGCGCAGACTTTCAATGCCAAATAGGCGCAACCAGAAATCTATCCTGGCAAAATCCTCGGACGTAAACTTTCTGAACAAGCCGACAGAGTCGTAAAGTCCGCTCGCAACAATGTTTTCGACGGGGACAGGCCTGCGATAGGAACGATACATCTCGGGACTTACATAGCCGATGTGCTTCTTGATGTCCCAGATGCTTTCGCCCGAACCGCGGCGGTGGCCAAACAGCGTGATGTCGCAGGCATAACTCTGCGGATTGTCGGCACACACAAGACTCAGCAAGGTAGATTTGCCTGCACCGTTCTCTCCTTCGAGAATCCACTTGTCGCCATAGTCGACACGCCAGTCAAGATTTTTCAGAATGGTACGCTCTCCGTAACGTATCGTGATGTCGTGAAACGAAAGCACCTCGGAAGTTTCGGCCGCAGTAAGCGTCGTGTGATTGGGAAGCTGCAATACTTCACGGAAAATGTTTTCTTTTTCTTCGGGCGGCAGCGCGGCCATCTCGTAAAGGCTGCTGTCGAAATCGCTGACAGGCATTTTCCGGATGCTGCCGCTGTCTACAACCACGACATGGGTGAAAGCCGAAACATCTGCGACCATTCTGGAAACGACAAGGATGAGCTGAAGCGGCAAAAGCCTGACAATTGAATTGAGAAACGCGGCCACTTGCCTCCTGTTGGCTTCGTCGAGGCCTATATAGGGATTGTCGATGATCAGGAGGTGCGGACAATGCGACACGGTAAAGGCTATCTGGAAACGGCGGTACTCGCCGCTCGAAAGCATCACGGGCTTTTTTGTCCGCAAGTCGTCAAGATGGAGCGCGGCAAGCAGCCTTTTGCCTTCGGGACGCTCTCCGAATTCACGGTCAAGCATCTCGCCGACTGTCGGGGCATCATCGTCGAGCAGGCCTTGGTTCCAGCGCAGCTGGTAACAGGTGGAATCGGCATTGCTGCCATACTGATCGTGGAAGGTGACATACCTGATGTTGTCGGAAACGCGGCGCGACGCAGCGGGAGCGAAGTCATAGTCGATTTGTCCGCGGCGCAGACGGTAAGCATTCCTGATAATATCGACCAATGTGGATTTTCCGGCTCCGTTGAAGCCGTAAATGATCCATTGTTCGTTCTTTCCCATGGCCAAATCAATCGGATTTTTGAACTGGAAGCTGCTATATGCAACTACATCCGACAGTTTGAATATGGTAGAGTTGTCAGTTGTCATTCGTGGGTAGTATTTGTTTTGTGTCACGAGCCGAATGGATTCGGCCGGCGTTCTTTTCCAAAAAATCGTGCCAGCCGGAATAAGGCCTGGCATGCTTTGCCTGAGAGCCCTGCAGGTAATGGCAATAGGCGGCGGCCAAAGCGTCTGTGGCATCCATGTAAGGAACGAGCGATGCGGCATCAAGGTGAAAAATGTGGCGTAGCATTTCGGACACTTGCTCTTTTGATGCCGCGCCGTTGCCTGTAAGTGCCATCTTAATCTTTGTCGGTGCGTATTCGAAGACTTCGATTCCGCCGGTAACCGCTGCCGCTATGGCCACGCCCTGTGCGCGTCCGAGCTTTAGCATGCTCTGTACGTTTTTTCCGTAGAAGGGTGCTTCGATAGCCATGGCAATTGGTGCGAAGGAGCTTATAAGTCCGCTGACGCGCTCATAGATTCGCCCGAGCTTGGCATGGACGTCTGTACACTTCCTGAGATCTATGACGCCCATGGCTTTGAGGGTGGGCTGACGGCCTTGTATGCCTATCAGGCCATAGCCTAAAATATTTGTGCCGGGGTCTATGCCCAAATATGTCGCTTCTGCTGCCATTCTGCTCCGTTGTAAAGTTGAGCAAAAGTACGAATATATATCGAGAAAAGCCTTTTTTGGGCTGTTTATTTGAGACGGTATGGGATTTATTACTTACCTTTGCAAACTCAACTTATAAAAGAGTTCAACGATGAAGCGTTTAGTTTGTACCGCTGTGCTGCTGATTGGCTGGCTTTGCCTTTTTGCCGCCGAGCCGCAGGCTGAAATCAAGTTTGACAAGGCTTCCCATAATTTCGGAAGCTTTTCAGAAAGCAATCCGATTGTTTCGTGTATTTTCAAGTTCAAGAATACGGGTAAGGCGCCGCTTGTGATCAATCAGGCCGTTGCTTCGTGCGGCTGCACGGTGCCGACATTTACCGAGAAGCCCATTGCTCCCGGTGATTCGGGGGTGGTAAAGGTGACGTATAACGGTCAGGGCCGCTATCCGGGGCGTTTCAAAAAAGTGGTAACGGTGATGTCTAACGCCAAGTCGCGTCTTGTAAGGCTCTATATCGAGGGCAATATGACCGAGGACAATAAGAAAAAGAAATGAACGGCGTGCAGCTGTCGATTTCATCTTTTCAGTAGTAACGGAAACGATTATCTTTTTAATTAGATGGATAACATTTATGTCGTAATAATGGCCGGCGGCATAGGCAGCCGCTTTTGGCCGATGAGCAGCGAGGAAATGCCCAAGCAGTTCCTCGACATTCTTGGCTGCGGCCGCACTCTTTTGCAAATGACGGCAGACCGATTTGCTCCCGTGTGCCCTGCCGACCATATCTGGGTGGTCACTTCAAAAAAATATGCGCCTATCGTCAGGCAGCAGCTGCCGGAAATTCCGGAACAGAACATTTTGAAGGAGCCTTGTCGGCGCAATACGGCGCCTTGCATCGCTTATGTCAGCTGGGCCATCAAGGCGAAAGACAATAATGCCAATATCGTTATTACGCCAAGCGATCACTTTGTGGCCAATCCCGAAGAGTTTCAAAAAAGCATCAGGTCGTGCTTGAAGTTCTCTTGCGAGACCGACTCGATCGTTACCATCGGCATCAAACCCAATCACCCTGAAACGGGATACGGATACATAGAGGCTGACCTCAGTTATTCATCGCCCACCAACAGCAACATATACCGCGTAGATTCGTTCAAGGAAAAGCCCGATCTGGAGCTTGCCAAACAGTATATCCGCGAGAGCAATTATTTTTGGAACGCCGGCATCTTTATCTGGAACGTCAACACAATTGTCAACGCCTTCCGGGTTTATCAGCCCACGCTCTCGCACATGTTCGAAAACATACGCGGCAGCTATGGCACCGACAAGGAGCAGGAACTGATTGATGAAATCTATCCCAAGTGCGAGAATATTTCGGTTGACTACGCCATTATGGAAAAAGCCGACGAGATATATGTCTATCCGGCCGACTTCGGATGGAGCGACCTGGGCACATGGAGCTCATTGAAAGAGCATGTGAAAAACGATATACACGGAAATGCCCGGATTGGCAATGACATAAGTCTTTTCGAGACCAACGACTGCATTGTTCACACCACACAGGAAAAGAAAGTCGTGGTGCAAGGTCTCAACGGATACATCGTAGCCGAAAAAGACGGTATCCTGCTCATCTGCAAGCTGTCGGAAGAACAGCGCATCAAGCTCTTCCACTGAAAGCTATCCGTAACAGAATATGTGCGCATCGAGGCGCGCACCATAGCCTTCGGGGCATCTTTTCAAAGGGATGCCCCAATATTTTGTCTCGTCCGTTCATTGAAAATTTGCTCCCTATATGTTGCAAATCGCTCCCTATGACATCAAAATGACAGCACACCGCGTGCAGAAAACCCTCTATCAGGTTGCAATCGTTTGCACATTCGTTTTCGACATGTGCCATTTTTTGTTTCTTTAATCCTCATTGAATCATAAAATTGCCCATTGGCAATCTTCTTTCATTGAATTCTTTCTAAATTTGCAACAGACAAACAAAAAGTCTGCACCATGGACAACCAAATAAAAGAAATTGCAGAACGACTAAGCGGTTTGCGCGATGTGATGCAATTGAGCATTGAAGAATTTGCACAGGCTTGCGAGATAGACAAGACCGAATATGAACAAGCGGAAAGCGGCACAGGCGACATCTCGCTGTCGATGCTTCAAAAGATAGCACGCAAAAACAACATATCGCTTGACGAACTGATGTTTGGGCTCGAGCCGCGCATGACCAAGTTCTTCCTGACACGAAACGGTGCCGGTGTTTCGATAGAGCGGACTGAAGCCTACAAATACCAGTCGCTGGCATCCGGATTCAAGGGGCGGTTGATGGATCCCTTCTTTGTGACCGTAGCGCCCAACGACAGGCCCATTACGCTCAACAGCCATTCGGGACAAGAATTCGACATAGTGGCCAAAGGAACGCTCCTTATAAATATAGACGGAAAAGAACTCATCCTCAAACCGGGCGACACCATCTATTTCAATGCCCAATATCCGCATGGAATGAAGGCTCTCGGCGGCGAGCAGGCACAATTCATAGCGATTATAATCTAAGGAAAAATCATGCTTGAGAAATACTTACGACAAACGCACTTTTCATCACAAGAAGATTTCAAGGAAAATCTGCACATCAACGTTCCCGACAACTTCAACTTCGCTTACGACGTGGTCGATGAATGGGCACGTATAGAGCCCGACAGAAAAGCACTGTTGTGGACCAATGATGAAAACAAGCACAGGCAGTTCACCTTCGCCGAGATGAAGCACTATTCAGACCAAACCGCATCCTATTTCAGCTCGTTGGGAATAGGGCGCGGAGACATGGTAATGCTCATTCTGAAAAGGCGTTACGAATTTTGGTTCTCCATATTGGCGCTCCACAAGCTGGGCGCAATATGCATCCCCGCCACACACCTGCTCACAGACAAAGACATCGAATACCGCTGCCAACGCGCATCCATCAAAGCCATCGTATGCGCCGGCGAAAAGACCATCACCGACCACATAGCAAAAGCCCTGCCCGCATGTCCCACCGTTGAGAAAATCATCAGCGTCGGGCCGCTCATACCTGCAGGATTCGAAGATTTCAGCAAAGGCATCGAAAGCGCGCCACCATTCAAGCGGCCTGCCAATGTCAATGGCAACAGCGACCCGTCGCTGCTCTATTTTACCAGCGGCACAACGGGAGAGCCCAAAATGGTGGTCCACGACTTTACCTATCCCTTGGGGCACATTGTGACCGGCGCCATATGGCACAACCTGCACAAAGGCAGCCTGCATCTCACCATAGCCGACACAGGGTGGGGCAAAGCCGTGTGGGGAAAACTCTACGGGCAGTGGTTTGTCGGAGCCAACATCTTCGTCTACGACCATCAGAAGTTCACACCCGCCGACATACTACACAAAATAGAGCAATACCAGGTCACATCACTCTGCGCACCGCCCACCGTATTCCGCTTCCTCATCCATGAAGACCTATCCAAATACAATCTGTCATCGCTCGAATACTGCACCATCGCAGGCGAAGCACTGAACCCCTCGGTATTCAACGAATTCAAACGCCTCACAGGCCTCCAGCTGATGGAAGGCTTCGGCCAGACAGAAACAACGCTCACCATCGGCACCTTTCCGTGGATGAAACCCAAGCCGGGTAGCATGGGCGTACCCAATCCGCAATACGACGTAGACCTGATCGACGAAAACGGACGCAGCGTAGAAGACGGAGAGCAAGGGCAGGTAGTCATACGCACCGGCAAGGGAAAACCGCTCGGACTGTTCAAAGAATACTACCTCGACGACAAACTCACCCGCGAAGCTTGGCACGACGGCATCTACTATACAGGCGACATAGCCTGGCGCGACGAAGACGGCTACTACTGGTACGTAGGCCGCACCGACGATGTCATCAAAAGTTCGGGCTATCGCATAGGCCCCTTCGAAGTGGAAAGCGCCGTCATGACACACCCGGCCGTTGTCGAATGCGCCATAACCGGCGTAAAAGATCCCATACGAGGCCAAGTAGTAAAGGCAACCATCGTATTGTCAAACGCCTACAAGGAAAAAGCAGGAGAAGCCCTCGCCAAAGACATCCAAAACCACGTCAAGCAAGTGACAGCCCCCTACAAATATCCGCGTGTGATAGAATTCGTCGACGAACTGCCTAAAACCATCAGCGGAAAGATACGCCGCGTCGATATAAGGGCTAAACAGGAAACCGACGAGCCACAAAAGCCAACAGACAACAAACCCGCTTGAAAATGTACACCACGCCGGAAGGAAAAGTAAACTGCCAACTGATAAAAGTGCGCCCCATCACCGATGAGCGCGGCTCCCTCTGTTATGTTGAAGCACACAAGGAAATACCGTTTCCCATCCAACGCATATTCTGGATCTACGACGTCAAGCCGGGAGCACAGCGCGGCGGACACGCCCACCTGACATGCGCAGAAGCCGTGTTTCCTCTTTGCGGAAGCTTCGACATAGATATCGATGACGGCACACACCACCGGACATTCACCCTTACGGCTCCCGATGAAGGCATCATCGTCAATCCCGGCGTGTGGTGTGTCTTGCACGACTTCAGCCCCGGCACCGTCTGCATGGTCGCCGCATCGAAAGAATACGACCCTGACGGCTATATCAACGATTATAACCGGTTTTTGGAACTAATACATCGAAAACAAAAGCCGAATGATTGAAACTGTCCCGTATACCAGCGATTTCAAGTCAACATGGAATGAATTTGTCAGCACATCGAAAAATGCCACATTCCTGCTTGACCGAAATTATATGGACTATCACGCCCAACGCTACAGGGACTGTTCGCTGCTTTTCTTCGACAAGGGAAAACTTGCAGGCCTCCTGCCGGCCAACGTGGGCGAAAAGACGGTTTTTTCACACGAAGGGCTCACTTACGGAAGCCTGCTGGTTCAAAAAGACACCGGTTATGCCTTGATTCAATCCATGCTCGATGCTGCCACAAGCCATTACCGCAATCATTTGAAGGCCACCGCTTTCATCTACAAGCCGATACCTGCCATTTATCACCGCTATCCGGCCGAGGAGGACCTATATTGGTTGTTCGGTCAAGGCGCACGGCTCACGGTGCGTTCGCTCTCGTCGACAATTGATCTGTCGTGCGCACAACCGTTCTCGACACTCCGTAAACGGCATGTGTCGAAAGCCCGAAAATGCGGCCTCACCGTTGCTGAAGCTACCGACGAGAGCCACTGGAAAGCTTTTTGGAACATATTGACATCCGTTCTGCTCGCGCGCCACGGCTGCCGGCCCGTACATTCGGCCGATGAAATCCTTTTGCTCAAGCAACGCTTCAATAATATCAGGCTTTTCTGTGTGTTTAAGGACGTTGAAATGCTGGCTGGGTGCGTTGCCTATCTTACCGACCGCGTCATCCATATACAATACATCGCTGCCAGTGACGAAGGCCGCCTCTATGGTGCTCTCGACTTGCTTTTCCTCACCATGCTGAGCCTTCCGGTGTGTGACGGCCGCCGTTATTTCGATTTCGGCATCTCTACCGAGCAGGGCGGAAAGCTTCTCAACCGGGGTCTGCTCTTTCAGAAAGAGGGATTCGGGGCTCGCGGAATCTGTTACGACCAATATAGACTGAATTTATGATGGCCGACATAAAATACCTGGACTTGCAGAAGATCACCGAAGCTTTCGAGCCCGAACTCAGTAGGGCCATCCATAAAGTGATTCAGTCGGGGTGGTTTCTTTATGGCTCTGAAACGCGACTCTTCGAGCAGGAATTTGCCGACTATTGCGGTGTGTCGGGATGTTTGGGCGTTGCCAACGGACTGGATGCTCTTACCCTGATACTCAAAGGATACAAGAATCTCGAAGGATGGGCCGACGGCGACGAAGTCATCGTTCCCGCATTCACTTTCATCGCTTCGGCCGGTGCCATTGAGCGTGCCGGTCTCCGTTCCGTGTTCTGCGATGTCTCGCCCGACGATTATCTGCTCGATTCCGACCTGATCGAACCGCTCATAACGCCTCGCACGCGCGCCATTTTGCCTGTTCATCTCTACGGCCGCGTTTGCGATATGCAATCCTTATGCCGCCTTGCCGACACCTATGGTCTGAAAATCATCGAAGACTGTGCCCAGGCCCACGGTGCATGCTCCGAACAGGGAAAGAGAGCCGGCAGTTCAGGTCATGCCGCCGCCTTCAGCTTTTATCCGGGCAAGAATCTCGGTGCTTTGGGCGATGGCGGTGCCATTGTGAGCAATGACAAAGAACTTCTTGCCGAGGCACACACGATTGCAAACTACGGAATGTCAACCAAATACGTCCATCCGATACACGGCATTAACAGCCGTCTCGACGAGCTGCAAGCCGCAGTGCTGCGTGTCAAGTTGCGTCGTTTGGACGAAGCCAACGCCTGTCGCCGTCAAATTGCCCGTTCCTACGACGAGGGCATCAATAACCCTTTTATTCGCCTTCCCTATGCCGAAGCCCTCGGAGAGCGGAAAAGCGTCTATCATATCTATCCCGTTTTCTGCCGGGAGCGCGACAGGCTGCAAGGCTATCTGGAGCAGCATGGCATCCACACCCAGATTCACTATCCCATTCCCGTCCACAAGCAGGAAGCCTACCGACAGTGGAGCCGGCGTTGCTTTCCCGCAGCCGAACATCTGGCAGAGACAGAGCTGAGCCTGCCGCTCAATCCCTCATTAACACAAAAAGAAGTTGATTACATTATAGACAAACTAAACCATTTCAAATGCTAACTCTTGATATACTCATTTGCTCGCTCAACACACGCATTGTGAGAGTACCCGACATACTTATGCCGGTAAAGGAAGGCGTCAACTATATCATATCGCTGCAATACACCAAGGATGATTATCTGAAGATGATTCCCGAAGTGCTTTTGGAACGCAAAGACGTGAAACTCGTCAAGTTGCCCGGCGAAGGATTGTCAATCAACCGCAACAATGCCTTGTCGTATGCCTCGTCCGACCTTGTTTATGTCATCGATGACGACACCCATTTGCTGCCTCAAACCGTTGATGTCATCCAAGAAACCTTTGAAAAAAATCCTGACGTCGACATTGCTGTTTTCAAGACGCAGAGCTATGCCGGAAAAGACGTTCACGAGTACGAGCAAAAGGAGCGCGACCTTACAACCTTCCGCGACATTCATTTTGTACTTACCACCGAGGTGGTCTGCCGCCGTTCAAGCATAGCCGGCATCCTCTCGTTTGACCCGCGCTTCGGTTTGGGCTCACCTTTCCTGGCATGCTACGAAGAACAGATTTGGCTGGCCGATGCCCACAGGCACGGCATGAAGATAAGATACTTTCCAAAAGCCATCAATCAGACTTCGGCCATATTTCTGCCGCGCTTGATTTATGTCGACAACAATGTGCAGCGCTCGTTCGGCGCCATGCTCTACTATGTCTTTGGTCAGGCGGCATTCTATAAGGCTTTCAAGTTTGCTTTCATCTCGTTTCGCAAGCGCACGGCCCATTTCTTCTCGTTATACCACCATTTGCTGCAAGGCATTTTCTACCTGCGCAAGGCCGGCGGCCGCCGTCATCCATGATTCTTGAAGTTCTTGTCTGTACATTCAATGATAGGATAGGGCGCGTGTCGGACGTTTTTCTTCCACCCTTGCCCGATGTCCGCTATCTGGTGTCGTTTCAATATTCAGACGAGAAGTTCAAAGAGGCTGCCCGTTCGGCCGTTCCTCGTCGTAGCGACATCCGCCTTACCTGCATCAAGGGTCGCGGACTGTCGGCCAATCGCAACAATGCCATTGCCCATGCCACAGGCGACATTTTGCTGATTGCCGACGATGATGTGAGCTATGAAAAAGACTTTTTCCGGCGCATCATGCAGTGTTTCCAAGCCCATCCCGACCTTGACATAGGCTGCTTCCGGGCCGAAACCCCCGACCATCGGCCTTTTCGCCGCTATGCCGACCATTCGTTCGACTATGCCCGGCAGCCGCGCGGCACATATTTCTGTTCCGTCGAGATAGCCTTCCGCCGCCGTGCCGCTTGTCCGCCTTTCGACGAGCGCTTTGGCCTGGGCGCGCCTTTCCTCGGTGCCGGCGAAGAAGAAGTGTTTCTTTTGCAGGCCTTCAGACGCGGATTGTCCGTCCGCTATTTTCCACAGGTTGTGGTACGCACCGAAGCCGCCACCACCGGCCGCCGTTTTTTCACCTCGCCGCCGTTGCAGCGTTCCAAGGGAGCCGTGCTTTGCCTCATCCACGGACCATGGGGAGCATGGCTGCGCTGCCTGAAATTTGCCTTCTCTCACATTCGCCAATCCAATCCGCTGCGTTCTTTATACGAAATGACGCGCGGCATACTCTATATTTGCCGATGAACCTTGTAAGTGTCATCATGCCCTACCGCAATCGTGCCTACAGCCTCGAACGCGCCATGCAAAGCGTCAGAGCGCAGCGCTACAGGCCTTTGCAACTGATTTTGGTCGACAATGGTTCTACCGACGGTTCACGCGCATTGGCCCTGGCATTCAAGGAAAAATACGAAAGCCCCGATTTTTCCGTCATTTCCACCTGTTGTCCTACCCAAGGGGCATCGTGTGCACGCAACCGCGGGCTGGAAAAGGCAGAAGGCGCGTATGTCTGCTTTTTCGATTCCGACGACGAAATGTCCGACGACTACATAAGCACCATCGCCCCCATAGCCCGGGCACGGAAGCTCGATGCCGTGTTCAGCGCCACCGCCATGGTAATGCCCGACGGCTCTGTCGTGGCGCGCAATTACGGCCGCAGCATGAATCCGGCCGCACAAATTCTATCGGGCATGCTCTCCACTCAGGGCATTTTCGTGAGCAAAGCCTTTCTGATGCGTATAGGAGGCTGGAACGAGCATTTGCCGTGCTGGAACGATTGGGAGCTGGGCCTGCGCCTGCTTCTGGCTCACCCTTCGGCCTGTTGGTATGGCAAAAAAGCATTTCATCGCATCTATCAGCATGCCGACAGCATCACCGGCAACAGCTACAGCCGCAATTGTGACAACATCGTGAAAGCCCTCCGAGCCGCACAAACAGACTTGAACAACAGCCACGACCATGAGGCCCGCTGCTGCCGCCGTGCCCTGCTTTACAGAAGCGCCATTGTGGCCGCCTTGTGCCGCCGCGAGGGCAATAAAGATTGTGCCCGACGGCTTTTGACGACATTCCACAAGCGACTGCCGGCTTTGCCCGCCTTGCTGCTCTATGCCTATACACGCATGGGCGGGAGAGGTGCGTGGCGCATGGCCCTTTTATGGGCACAGATGTAGAAAGAAAGGATAGGGGTGAAATTTTACTCCTTACGATTTTCGATTGGCTGCCTTAGCGTTGTCATTTGCTGCGTCAGCCTCAGAAACCTGCGGCATCGCCTCGGGCAGTAAGCCTTCGCGTTGCAACATGTTGCGATAGAAAGCCGCTTTCTTGTCGAGTGCCAGCGGATAGGAACGGCTGCTGCTCGGCATGCGATACAGGCGTATGCCGAGGCTTTCCACTTCGGTAAAACTTCCTACAGCAGGCCTTTTTACGTCCAGGGCATCACACAGCTCTTCGGCAGCTTTGCCGCCCGTGGCAGCCACGACCTTGCAGCGGGGAATGCGCTTGAGCAAGGCTTTTATGTCGGTGCGCCCAACTACTTGCAGGAACTGGTCGGAAGCATTGCCCTTGAGGCGCTTCACACTCACGGCCGTGTCGAAAAGGGCAATGCCTTTTTCCTTCAGGAAACGCTCGATGTCAGGTTGCCTGAACTTCTTGTTAGCAGCGTCATAAAAATAATTTTTATCGCCAAAGAATATTAGGGCGTAGATGCGCCACATATCGTTTTGTACATTGGGATAAAAAAAGTCCATCGACCATCGTTTGCGCGGCGGCGGAAAGCTGCCGAGCATGAGCAGCCGGCTGTTTTCGGGCAGGAACGGCTGCAAGGGGTGATATTCGAGGTCGTCGGTCGCGGAGGTCATTTTCTGTACTTCTTTTTCTTGAGAAAATTGAATCCGGCATAGAAGCTTGCCGTCACCAGCGCATTGCGGATGGAAAACATTGGTTTCTTATAGGTATAGGTATGGCCTACGAGCGAAATGCCGGCAAAGTAGCGCGAATTGTTCCATACGACGGAAGCGCGCGTAATGAAATCGAAATTGAGGGCATCGAGGTCAAACAGTTTTTCGGAGGCATTGAACTTTTCGCCCTTCGAGAAATTATAGCCGAAAGTGGGCGAAAAAGTGAAATTGGCCAGGAAATTCTTGTGAAACACCCAGTTATAACCATATCCCGCACTTATGCTGTAGTCGCGATAATGCACCGTGCCCACTTTCAGCTCGTCGAGCAGGAGCGGATTGCCCTTTTCGTCATAAAGAAGAGCCGAAGGAAGTTTGGTATAGTCGAATCTTACATTTTCATGAGTATAGTTGAAACCGAGAATAAAGCCTCCCGTGCTCCGTTTTTGCACGGTAGACTGGCTGTAGGCCGCAGGATATGAAAAATGCTTGTTGTTAAACAGGTAATATACATGGAGGTTCATGAAATAGGTGCTCATTCCCGAAAAAGACACGTTGTGTATGTCGTCGGCGGCATCGTTGCCGAATCCGCTGGCACTTTTCAAACGATAGTTGTTGGCATCGGCCTCATAATAGTAGTCAATCCCAATGAATTGCGAATAAAGGCTGAGATAGATGCTTGAGCGGTCGAACGAAGAGCCTTTGGCACCGATGTTGAACGTATATCCCAGAAACAACAGGCTGAAACCCACATAAGGCCCCATGCGGAAAGGCATGTCGGGCGAAAAGCGCAGCTCCTGCTTGTTGCCATCGGCATTGCGGGCACTGAGAGAGTAGTAAGAATATCGTTTTTCGCCCAAAAGCATGGTGCAGGCGTGGTAGCGGTTGGGGGCTATGTAGTTGGTATCTACTTCGGTGATGGATTGCAGAAAACCGCGCAGGCCTTTCCGCTTGGGCTTCGGTTGCATGTCGGACGAAAAGAGGCTGTCTGCGGCTACAGGCTCATGGTTTTCGGCCGAAAGGGGAGACACTGCCAACAATAAGCATAAGAAGAGACACGCCCGTTGTAGCATCTGACCGCTCAAAGCTTACCCAAAATTCTGTCGACCACCCAATTGACCGATGTGGCACTGACGCTGTCGCAGGTGCATATCGTTTTTTGCTGCAAATGCTCCACCACTTGTTTGATGAGCGGCAGCTGCACGTGGGGCGGGTTTTCAATGACAAATTCTTCGCGGCCCCGCTCCGTATGGAGTGCTATGGGTTGGTAGGTAAACACGGAAAAACATATCTGTCCCTTGTTGCCGATGATTTCAATGCGGTCTTCCTTGGCCGACTCGTGGGCCACGAAGCACCACGAACCCGAGCCCGGCAAGCCTCCGGCAAAGCGGAAACAGGCGCTGACCGAGTCTTCCGTTTCGTAGAGCCCACCGCGGTTGGCGCTATAGCCCTTGGCCTCGATGATGGGGCCGAGCATGCCTTGCAGCAAATCGATCTGATGAGGAGCCAGATCGTAGAAATAACCGCCGCCGGCAATGTCGGGCTGAACGCGCCAGGGCAGATTGGTGCGGTTGTAGTCCAAATCGCGGGGAGGCACGGCAAATCTGATCTGCACATTGATGACGGTGCCGATGTCGCCCTTCCGTATCATTTCTTTCACCTTCTGAAAATAGGGAAGGTAGCGGCGATAATAGGCCACAAAGCAGGGTACGCCGGTTTTCTCGGAGATGCGATTGATGCGGCCGCATTCTTCATAGTTGGACGAAAGCGGTTTTTCAACATATACGGGCTTGCCCGATTTCATGGCCATGATGGCATAGGTGGCATGGGTCGAAGGCGGCGTTGCAATGTAGACGGCATTGACATCGGGGTCGTCAATCAGCTCCTGCGGGTCTGTATACCAGCGCGGTATGTTATGACGCTCGGCATACGAGCGCGCTTTTTCCTTGGTGCGGCTCATCACGGCAACCACTCTCGAACCTTCTATAAGACTGAACGCCGGTCCGCTTTTTTTCTCGGTGACTTCTCCGCAGCCGATGAATCCCCATTGAACGGTAGTTAATTTGTCTATCATACGCACAAAGGTAGTCAAAAATCCGTATCTTTGCCGTTAGTTTGAAGTAAAATAAAATGAAAACAAAGCAGAACAGACCCATTTTGGTTATCGGCAAAAGCAGAAGCTACCGCGCCAGCTTTCAAGAGGCGGCCAACTTGATTGTTTCAAACCTGAAAACATTGTGTGTTTCACTGTTTCCTTTTCCCCTTGCAATAGGCATCGTCGGAGCAGTGCTCTTGCAATTGGCAGGGGCGGGGATTGTTTCACTGGCGGTAGGCATCGTAGTGTTTTCTTTCGCTGTTTCAATGTTTTGTACGGCGTTTTGCCTAATGATGAAAGACTTTGGAAAAACTCAGGTTCTGGAGAATATTAGTTGGAAAAAAGACTTTAAGGCAATTGCCCTGAAGTCGCTCACTCCTTTCTACCTGCTTTTGCTGCAAACAGCCTTTTGGGCAGCACTGGCCATCGGGACAACCGTTTGCATCGGGCTTCGCTCGGGATGGGCAGTAGCCATCAGCGGCGCGGCAGTCTTGATTGTGGTGGCTCTATGCGTTCCTTTTAATATAAGTCTGGGCTGCGCCTGGTTTTCGGGCCTGGGTTTTGTAAAGTCTGCACTGCGCGGATTCGCAGCTATGCGCCACCACTACGGCACAACGCTGATGCTGCTTTTCATGTCGGTCATTGTCATAGCGGTAGCGTGCATCATAGGCTGCACGCCCTTGCTGATTCTCGACAGGGCGGTTGATGCATCCGAGACAGCCATTTCATTTGGCGACCCTACCGACATGCCTTCTTTGATTTATGTGGTCAGATTCATATTGCGCCTTGTCTTGTTTTCATTGATGGCTTTCATGCTGCTGCTGTGGCTCGTGCCACTTTATTTGCACCATTTTTCCATGCAAAAGAAAGACGAGGAACGCAAAAAGGAACAGGAAAAACTGCAAATGACACGCGAGGCATACAAGACGGCACGCGAAAACTATTATCTGACAACCCCTTGATTTTTTCCTTGACAGCTAAAAAGGCCGGCTCAAAACGAACCGGCCCCAAAAAGCATTGTATGAATTAAATGCTACGTCAAACCATTATTAAATGATGCCTTGCGCCATGATGGCTTTAGCCACTTTCATAAAGCCCGAAACGTTGGCTCCCTTGACATAATCGACAGTTCCGTCGGCCAGTGTGCCGTATTTTACACACTGTGCGTGGATGTCGGCCATGATCTGCTGCAGTTTCTGGTCTACTTCCTCGCTGCTCCAATTGAGGTGGTTGGCGTTTTGAGTCATTTCGAGACCCGAAACCGACACACCGCCTGCATTGGAAGCCTTGCCGGGAGCATAGAGCAAACCGTTGCCTTGGAAAATCTTGATGGCCTCGGGAGTCGATGGCATGTTGGCTCCTTCGGAAACAGCGATGCAACCGTTGTTGACCAAGGTCTGGGCGTCGTCGCCGTTAATCTCGTTCTGTGTGGCACTCGGCATGGCAATGTCGCATTTCTCACCCCAGGGACGTGCACCGGCTACGTATTTCACATTGTATTTCTCGGCATATTCGCGAATGCGTCCGCGGTAAAGGTTCTTGAGCTCCATGATATAGTCAAGCTTTTCGCGGTCGATTCCTTCGGGGTCATAGATATAGCCGTCCGAATCCGAGAAAGTGACAACTTTGGCACCTTCCTGAAGGAGCTTTTCGGCTGTATATTGTGCCACGTTGCCCGAACCCGATACGCAGACGGTTTTGCCTTTGAGCTCGATGCCGCGGGTTGCCAACATATGCTTTAAGAAATATACGTTGCCGTATCCTGTTGCTTCGGGGCGTATGAGAGATCCGCCAAATTCGAGTCCCTTTCCGGTAAGTGTACCGGTATGTTCACGCGTAAGCTTTTTGTACATGCCGAAGAGGTAGCCCACTTCGCGGCCGCCAACACCGATATCCCCGGCGGGAACGTCTGTATCAGGACCTATATTGCGCCACAGTTCAGTCATGAACGCCTGGCAGAAACGCATCACTTCGGCATTCGACTTGCCACGCGGGCTGAAGTCAGAGCCGCCTTTTGCGCCACCCATCGGAAGGGTTGTCAAAGAATTCTTGAACGTCTGCTCGAAAGCAAGAAACTTAAGAATGGACAAATTCACTGACGCGTGGAAACGCAAACCTCCTTTGTAGGGACCGATGGCGTTGCTGTGCTGTACGCGGTAGCCGGTATTGGTCTGTACTTTGCCTTTATCGTCAACCCAAGTGACACGGAAGGTACAGATACGGTCAGGAATGCAGAGGCGCTCTATCAAATTGCTTGCCTCGAACTCGGGATGCTCATTGTAAACATCTTCAATGGAATTCAATACTTCTGTAACCGCCTGATAGTACTCTGGCTCGTTGGGAAATCTTCTTTTAAGATCATCGATTACTTGTTCTGCTTTCATTTTTTCAAGTGTTATAAATTCTATTTACCCTGCAAATTTAAGAAAAAGCACGGAAATATCAAACGTTTTGAATGGAAAACACGCAGAAAAAATCAATTTGTCAATTTTTCGCGCTTCAATTCATCCTTTTCTGTTCTTTAACAGGCTGCACTTGGCTTTTAATACTTGCACAACGGATGTTTCTTTGCAAAGAATGCGCAAGGAAATCCACGAAGACAATGCCAGAATCGGAAGTACAAGGATGTATTTGTAAGGAGCAGGAGCCACGATGCAGGCGGTAACGGCCAAAGCGAGCAGTGCGGCTTGAAGCACTCCAACAAGAAAGGAGCGTGAGGAAAAGCAGAACTTGTATTTGGCATGATAGACTGACGATATGAGCAGCAAATCGAACAGATTGGACAATGAGAGCGCGGCTCCGCAGCCTTTAAGCCCCCAGCAACGATAGCCTACGATGACCAGAGTGACGAATACCAGATAGTAAAGGAATTCCATGGTGAAATACAGAACGGAATCGCCGCGTGCAAGCGAAAGATAGGCGACCGGTGTGGTGATGGCCTTGAAATACATGTAGAAAGCCGCGTAAAGGGCCATGGGAACGGCCAGCATGAATTTTTCGGAAAACAAAAGATGTATGATCAGGGGAAGCAGCAGCACAAAAAGGATGAGAAAGGGCGCTATGAGCAGCATGCACACTTCCATCTGGCTGTTGACGGCATGGTTCATCTTTTCTTTGTCGTGACAGATGGAAGAAAGGCGCGGAAAGTAGTCGGCATCCATGCTGACAAAGACAAAACGCGCATACGAGACCGTGAGCACGAAGCCTGCGCAGTAGAGCCCTTCGTCGGCCAGCGAACCTTGATTGACGATATAGGAACGCACTGCCATTTCGGCCACGGCGGCCACAATTCCGGCCAATATATAGGAGATGCCGAGCCGTATCATGTCAAGACCTTTGCCCAAGGTTGAGCGCGAAAAAGGATTTGCCTTCCAGGGAAATATGCGCAAAGTGCAATTCAGCTGTATGAGCATGGCAGCCAAGGTGCTGATGATTAGAGAGGGTATGATGCCGCCAAGTCCCCAAACATAATAAAATGGAACAGTGGCCAGCAGTGTTGCCAAGGCACCGGCAAGCGTGACGAGTGCCAGGGTCTTCAAGCGGCGCATGGCCTTGAGTATGGCAATCTCTGCGCCCGAAATGGCCAGCATGGCCACAACCGGTGATAGCAAAGCAATTTGAAAGGTATAGGAATAGTCGCCGAACGAAAGTCGGCTGATGAGCGGTGACAGAAGCAGGCATAGCGACATGCCCGCCAAGGCTGTCAGCAGGCTCAAGCTGCGTATGACGGCAACTTGTGAAGCCAGCTTTTCGTGGTCGCAGCCTTGCCCTTGAAGTTCGGAAAGGCTGCGGACGGCCGTGAGCGGTATGCCAAACTGGGTGGCATTGCTCAAAAGGTTCATGGCATGGTTGTAGATATCGATAAGGGCCAGGCCTACACTTCCCAAAAGCACCGCCACGAATTTGTTGCGGACGATGGACAGCAGCACGGTGATGCCCTGCACACCGCCAAAGAGGCCCGTGTATTTCAATACGTGGTTGTAGGCTTTGCTGCCCTTGTCTTCTTCGTGCGGGGCTTTTGTCTTCATATTTGTTGCAAAGATAAGTTTTTTCGACTGAAATGCCGTAACTTTGCCGTAACAAGAGAAAACGGAAACAGTAGAAAGACGATTTTTATGAAGATACTGCTGATCGGCGAATATAGCAATGTGCATTGGACGCTGGCCGAAGGACTGCGCAAATTGGGGCATAGTGTCACGGTGGTTTCCGACGGCGACGGTTGGAAAAACTATCCGCGCGACATATCGCTCAAGAGGAATCTGTCGTGGGGCAGGGCAGGGGCTCTTTTATACGGCCTCCGTCTGCTGGCGCTGCTTCCACGATTAAAAGGATATGATGTCGTGCAGTTGATCAATCCGATTTTTTTCAGCTTAAAGGCTGAAAAACTGATACCCATCTATCGCAAAATAGCGCGAAACAACAAGCGGATATTTCTTGGAGCATTCGGTATGGACCGTTATTATGTAAAAGCCTGCGTAGACACCGACATATTCAGATACAGCGACTTCAAGCTTGACGGACGGTTGCGCCAATCGCAAGACAACACGGTATGGTATCGCGACTGGTACGAGGGAGACAAAGGCCGTCTCAATGACTTGATAGCCAATAACTGTGACGGCATTGTTTCTGGGCTTTACGAATATGACGCCGCCTATCGGCCCTATTTTGCCGACAAACTGACTTATATACCATTCCCCATCAATACCGACAAGATTGCAGCCCATGAAATACAGAGGGTTGACAATGTGAGGTTTTTCATAGGCATTCAGATGCTGCGCAGTCAGTATAAGGGCACCGACATCATGTTGCGCGCCTTGGAGCGTGTAAAACGCGAGTTCCCCGATTTGTGCACCATCGTAAAGGTCGAGTCAGTTCCGTATGCCGAATACCAACGGCTGCTCGACTCATGCCATGTGATGCTCGACCAGCTCTATTCGTACACGCCGGCCATGAATGCGCTACTCGGCATGGCCAAAGGTCTGGTGATAGTGGGCGGTGGCGAGCCTGAAAACTATGAAATTCTCGGAGAAGACGCTTTGCGGCCGATTGTCAACGTGGAACCAAACGAACAAAGCGTTTACGAAGCCTTGAAAGACCTGGTTGTACACAAGGACAGGATTCCGAAACTTTCCAGGCAGAGCGTGGAATATATCCGCAAGCACCACGATTACGTAAAGGTGGCTCAGCGCTATCTGGATTTTTGGACGAAAGAACAACTATAAAAAAGTCTATCGGCTTATGAAACAGATTATTTTTACCGTATTCGTTTCTCTATTTGCAGTAAAAGCGGCAGCCCAAGGCTTAGGCCCCCTTTATGAAAAAAGCGATTCAATAAAGATAGAAAAGTTATTGGGCGAAGGCTTTCGGCAGCCTGTCGGCACCTGTCTGCCGCTATTCTATGCTAAAAAGTTTGTGGGCATTCCCTATGTAGGCGCAACGCTCGAAGTTTCGCAACGCGAACGCCTTGTTGTCAACTTGCGCCAATTGGATTGTACCACCTTGGTTGAAACCGTCACGGCGCTGGTATTGACGCAGCATCACGGGCAACGCGACTTCGGCAGCTTTTGCCATTGGTTGCAGACCATCCGTTACGACAACGGTACGATTCGCGATTACACATCGCGCAATCACTATTTCAGCTCGTTCATATTGAATGCCGAGCGCATGAAGCTTGCCCATGAAATAGTGCCGGCCGACTGCGGAAAGTCCTCGTTGTTTGCAGGCAGCAAGCGCCTTGACCTTCATTTCATGAGCCGCCACTACGACCGCTATCCATCCCTTAAAAAGAATCCGGCTCTTATTGCCGGCATTAAACGCACTGAGAAGGAGCTGACAGGTACCCTTGTCCGATACATCCCCATTAAATCATTGGGAAAGTCGAAAGCTTTAAAACAGGCTGTGCACGATGGCGACATTCTGGCCATTGTCACCAATCGCGACGGCCTCGATATCAGTCATGTGGGATTTGCCGCGTGGGGCAAAGACGGATGTCTGCATTTGCTCAACGCTTCGAGCCTGCATCACAAGGTGGTGCTCGAAACCAAGACGCTTCAAGCCTATCTCCGCACGCAAAAGTTGCAACCCGGAATCCGTGTTATCCGCATTGCCGGCTGCCGATAATGACTACCGGCTGTTGGAGATGGCAAGAAGTATGTCGCCTTTTTTCAGCTCCACTTGTCCGTTGGGAACGATAAAGCTGTCTCCCCGCTTTATCATCATGATAAGCGTTCCCTGAGGCAGACTCATTTCAGACAATCTGCGTCCCTTTTCCAATGCTTCTTCAGTTAAAGTAATTTCGTATAGGCGCGAACCCAGTTCTTCGGGTATTTCTATGCCAAATTCGTTGCCGTCTTTCTCGGCCGGAGCGTCCAGATGCAACTTACGTGCGAACCAGGAGATGCTCATGCCTTGCAACGTCAGGGATAGAAGCGTTATGAAAAATACTATATTGAATATAAGGTCGGCACCGTCCACCTTGCTCACAACCGGATAGGTGGCAAAAATGATCGGAACGGCACCACGCAGCCCCACCCACGATAAGAACAGTTTGGAACGGCCCGAAATCTTACGGAAAGGCAGCAGGCAGGCAAAAACGCTTATGGGGCGTGCCACCAACATCATGAACAGACCTATGATAAAGGCCGTTCCGGCAACGCCGATCACCTCTTTGGGATTGACCAACAAGCCTAAAGTCAAGAACAAGACAATCTGTACCATCCACGTAAGCCCGTTCATGAAAGTGTTCATCTCACGCCGATATGACAGGCGGCTGTTGCCCACTATCAATCCGGCGATGTAGACTGCCAGATAACCGTTGCCATGCAGAAGGTCGGTGATGGTAAAGATGATGCAGACCATGCTTAACAGCATCACGGGATATAAAGCCGCATTCGGCAAATTGATGCGGTTGATGGTCCATGTGCAGACTTTCCCCAACAGGTAGCCAAGCACGGTTCCTATGGAGAATTGTACCAGCAAGCCATAGAGCATGCCTGACAAAGGTGACTCGGTATGTGATGTAAGGATTTGTATCAAAGCGATGGTGAGCATGTAGGCCATCGGATCGTTGCTGCCGCTTTCGAGTTCGAGCATCGGGCGCAGGTTGTTCTTGAGGCCGATGCTTTGCGTACGCAGCAGATTGAATACCGAAGCCGAATCGGTCGACGACATGGTGGCAGCCAGCAATAGGGAGCCTGTCAGCGAAAAACCGGTACTGCCACCCGACCAACGAAGCAGGTAGTAGGTAAACACACCTGTGACTATCGTCGTGATGATGACACCGATAGTTGAAAGCAACACGCCCTGCATGATGATGGGGCGTATCTCTTTCAGCTTCGTGTCCATGCCGCCGGTAAACAAAATGACGCTGAGAGCTATCATGCCTATGAACTGGGCATCTTCGGGGCTGTTAAACTGCAAGCCGAGACCATCGCTACCAAACAACATACCGGTAAACAGAAAAAGCAACAGGGTGGGAATGCCGAAGCGAGACCCCGTTTTACTGATCAGTATGCTTACAAGTACAAGAGCTGCGCCTAATAAAAAGATGTTTTCTGTTGTAAATACCATAGTTGCAACGAAGTTGGGAGTTTTCTCAACAAAGATACTACTTTTTAGCCATAAAAAAGTGGGCAATCCGACCTTTCACTCAAATCGGATTGCCCGCCACTGCCTTTGGGCTGCAAGATTATTTGCCGGCCGAGAACGACAGACTGTCTTCGCCTTTGCGGTGCGTGATGCTGATGATGCTTCCTTTTCTGGCTTTTCCACTCAGGATGAAATCGCTCAGCCCGTCTTCAAGGCATGTCTGTATGGCACGCTTCAAGGGACGTGCGCCGTATTGCATGCTGAAACCTTTCTCGGCAATGAAATCGCGTCCTTTCTTGTCTATCTTGAAAGAATATCCCATCTGCTTGACACGCGATTGAAGTTTTTCAAGTTCGAGCAGTGCAATCTTGTCTATGGCTTCGCGGTTGAGTTGCTCAAAAACGATGATTTCGTCCAGACGGTTCAGAAATTCGGGCGTAAATTGTTTGTTCAAAGCCTTGTTGATAATGCTTTCGTTGTTTTGCTGCTGCCATCCGGGCGATGTGTCGGATGTTCCGAAGCCGATGCCGCGCCCAAAGTCCTGCACCTGGCGCGAACCGGTGTTCGATGTAATGATGATGATGGTGTTCTTGAAATCTACCGTGCTGCCGTTGCTGTCGGTCAGCCGGCCTTCGTCCATTACCTGCAACAGCAGATTGAACACATCCTTGTTGGCTTTCTCAATTTCATCGAGCAGCACAATGGAGTAGGGGTGACGCCTTACCTTTTCTGTCAGTTGTCCGCCTTCGTCGTAGCCCACATATCCCGGAGGCGCGCCCACCAGACGGCTGGTGGAATACTTTTCCATGTATTCGCTCATGTCAATGCGTATCAGGGCATCGGCCGAACCAAACATGTACTCGGCCAAGGCTTTGGCCAAATACGTTTTGCCAACACCCGTAGGGCCTAAGAACAAGAAGCATCCGATAGGCTTGTTGGGGTCGCAAAGTCCCATCCTGTTCCGGATGATGGCTCTTGTCAGCTTATCAACCGCCTTATCCTGATTGATGACATGTCCCAGCAATTCCTTCTTCAGATTTTTCAAGCGCGTGCCTTCCTGTTCGGCCATTCGGGCTACCGGCACGCCGCTCATCAGCGAAACGGTTGCTTCCACCTCGTGCCGGTCTATGCGCACATTGCGTGCTTTCATGTCCTTTTCCCATTTTGCCTTAAGATCCGACAACTGATTTTCAATCTGTTTCTCTTCATCGCGCAGCAAAGCCGCCAATTCATAATCCTGCTTGTTGACCGCCAAAGTTTTTTTGCCGCGAACATCTTCAAGCATCTGCTCAGCTTCGACTATATCACCGGGCACTTCCACCTTGACAATCTGAGCGCGCGAGCCGGCCTCGTCCATCGCATCGATGGCTTTGTCGGGCAATTGGCGGTCGGTCAGATAGCGTTCGGTCAACCTTACGCAGGCCTCAAGAGCTTCATCGGTGTAGTTGACATGATGATGGTTTTCATAGCTGTCCTTTATGCTGTGAAGAATGGCCAGCGTTTCCTCCGGCGTGGAAGGCTCTACCATTACTTTTTGGAAACGGCGCTCCAAGGCACCGTCCTTTTCAATGGTGCGGCGATACTCGTCAATGGTTGTCGAACCTATACACTGCAATTCGCCACGCGAAAGGGCGGGTTTCAGCATGTTGGCGGCATCCATGCTGCCGCTGGCACTGCCGGCACCTACTATAGTGTGAATTTCGTCAATAAAAAGTATAATATTCGGATTTTCTTTCAGCTCGGCAACAACTCCCTGTATCCTTTCTTCAAATTGGCCGCGATATTTTGTGCCAGCCACCATCGATGGCATGTCGAGCGATACCACACGTTTGTCGAACAGGCACAAAGGCACCTCGTTGCGTGCAATGCGGTCGGCCAAACCCTCAACAATGGCAGTCTTGCCAACGCCCGGATAACCTATCAGAATAGGATTGTTTTTCTTTTTGCGGCTCAGAATCTGTGCTATGCGTTCAATTTCTTTTTCACGCCCAAAACATTTGTCGAGCTGGCCTTGAGCTGCTCGGGCCGTAAGATCCACGCCATACTTGTCGAGAAACGGTGTCGACGAAACTTTTTCGTTGCTTGCAGCTGTTTCGGGAGCTAAAGCACGCTTGCTCTTGTCAAACGAATTGTCGACAGACGAATCGGAATCATCTTCATCAAAATCAAATGAATCTTCAGTCTTGTTACCATGAATATTCGCCACTTTCCCAAATTCAATGCCTGCTTCTTCAAGCATCCGCGTGGCTATGGTGCCGGGCTGGTCGAGCAGAGCCCGCAGCAGATGCACACTTGTTATTGTTGAACAGCCTTTATCCACAACCTCATAGACCATTTCTTTCAAGCAATAGTCAAACACCTGCGTAACCGATTCGTCAATCACGAAACCGTTGCCACAAAAGTTCACCGTGGTGGTTTTTGAGCGTTTCCTCGATCTTTGCCCTTTAGGCTTCTGCTCTTTTTCGGCTGCCGCTTCGAGCATGGCCTGCTCAATTTTGTGTATCAATCCTGTAGAATCAATGTCACTGTATAGCGAACGCAGCAATTTCATTGCCATACATTCATCATCGCGAAGAAGACCCATTAAAAGATGCTCTGAGGAGATTCGCTCACTACCCATCCGGGCCGCTTCTTCGCGCCCGAACAACAGTACATGCGAAAAATCATAGGAATAGTTTACTTTCATCTTCATTTGTTGTAACAATATGCAAAGTTAATGTATCGTTGCGGTCCAACCAAATTTTTAAACTTGCAGATTCAATAATTCTTTTGGTTCAATCGGTATGAAAAGGTGGTTCTCGCTGTCAATTCCGAAGGCTTCGGCAATGGCAGAAAGAGCAATTACTTCCAAGTCCGAAAACTTGGGAACCACACCTCTGCGAGGTATGTTCCCTGAAGTGTCCAAATAGAACTG
>DJPH01000051.1 GCA_002439755.1 Prevotellaceae bacterium UBA6417
CAGTTCTATTTGGACACTTCGGAAAAACTTCCCTGTATTTTTAAAATTCGGGTAAAGTTCCATGGTGGATTATATTTCGTAAATTTGCCCTTGAAACAAAGAATCAATCGCAGCAGACATGATAAAAGACGCTTTTTTGCAACTCATGAAAAAAGAGTTTCCGTTTTCTTTCACACAAGAACAAGAAAAAATTGCTCGCCAATTGTGCGATTTCATATTAACGCCCGATCCGCGAAGTGCATTTATATTGAGAGGCTATGCCGGAACGGGTAAAACGACACTCGTTTCAGCACTTGCACGTGTATTACAACGATTGGAGCGGCAAGTTGTCCTTATGTCGCCAACCGGAAGAGCTGCAAAAGTTCTTTCTTCAAAGGCCGGCCACGCGGCCTATACCATCCATAAAGTCATATACAGGCAAAAGCGCCGCAATGACCGGTCAGCCGGTTTTACGCTCAATTACAATAAATGGAAAAACACGTTGTTCATCATAGACGAATCGTCCATGATTTCCAATGTAGCCGCTTCGCATGTAGTTTTCGGCAGCGGCCATCTCATGGATGACCTTATAGAATTTGTTTACAGCGGCAACGGATGCAGAATATTATTTATGGGAGATACGGCTCAGCTTCCCCCTGTCGGCGAGAACGAAGGACCGGCCTTACAGGCGGCTTGCGTGGCAGAATATGGTCTCCATGTTACTTCATCCGAACTCTCAGAAGTTGTGAGGCAAAGCCAGAAAAGCGGAATTCTCTATAATGCCACACAGCTGCGAAAGCATTTAATGACTTTCAATACAACCCAAATACCTTCTTTACGCTTTAGCGGTTTTAATGACCTGCATTCCGTTCCGGGAGATGAGCTCATCGAGGCTCTCGAACACAGCTACGATCATTTCGGCACCGACCAGACAATTGTGATTACGCGCTCCAATAAAAGAGCTGTCGTATACAATCGTGGCATACGTTCTACGATTTTCGGTCGCGACGGCATGCTGACAAAAGGCGATGTTGTAATGATTGCGCGCAACAATTACTATTGGACCGAAAAGCTTCAATCCGAAATGGGGCAAGCCAACCGTTTGCCCATGGACTTTATTGCTAACGGCGATATTGCGATAGTAAGCAACATCAAGCATTTTACCGAATTATATGGGCTTCACTTTGCCGACACGACTTTGACGTTTCCTGATTATGACGGGTTTGAAATGAATGTTCGTGTTATCCTGGATGCTTTACACAGTGAAACTCCGGCTTTGCCCGATGCCCTCAGCGAGCAGCTCTATCATGGAGTCATGGATGACCTTTCAGACTATCCCACAAAAAGGCAAAAACTGGAACAGCTGGGTATGGATCCCAATTACAATGCTCTTCAAATCAAATATGCATATGCCGTAACCTGCCACAAGGCTCAAGGCGGACAATGGAAGCATGTATTTATTGATCAGGGCTGGATTCCAGGTGACGGTGTCGATTCGGATTACTACCGCTGGCTTTATACCGCTTTTACGCGTGCTGAAAGTTCACTCGATCTGGTGAACTGGCCAACAGACAAAAGCTTTTAGACTTGCCGAATCCGTAGCTATAAAAAATGAGGGCTGTCGGCTCTCCGCATGCCCTCATCACAATTATAAAAACAAATGATATGAAAACTATTTCCTGATTATTGTTCTTCTACAGGCTTCATGTTTGTGTAAACATTCTGCACATCGTCAAAATCTTCAAGCTTTTCAACCATTTTTTCAATGGTTGCGCGTGCTTCTCCCGATATTTCTTTCAAATCGTTGGGTATGTATGTGAATTCGCCGCCGATATCTTCAAAACCTTTTTCTTCCAAAAAGTGCTGGATTTGCGCATAGCTTTTCGGATCTCCATAGATTGTGATGGTTCCTTCCTCTTCGTCTTCATCAAATTCGTCTTCAACGTTCAGGTCTATGAGTTCCAGAATAAGTTCATCCATATCCAACCCTTCTTTCTTCTTAAAGGTAAAAACACATTTGTGATCGAACAGATATGAAAGTGACCCTGTCGTTCCGAGTGTGCCGCTGAACTTATTGAATACGGAACGTACATCACCAACCGTGCGTGTTGTATTATCTGTAAGGGTGTCGACGAATATCGCTATGCCGTGCGGGCCATATCCTTCATAAGTTACTTCCTTGTAATCGCTTTGGTCTTTTCCCATTGCGTTTTTGATAGCACGTTCTATGTTGTCTTTTGGCATGTTTTCGCGCTTGCACGTAGCTATGACCGAACGAAGCGACGGATTGTTCTCCGGCTCGGGGCCTCCTGCCTTTACGGCTATTGCGATCTGTTTGCCAAGGCGGGTAAACGTCTTTGCCATATGTCCCCAACGCTTCAATTTTGTAGCCTTACGATATTCAAATGCTCTTCCCATTGGTTATGTATCTTTTTCGAAATGTATTAATGATTTTCTTTCCTTATCTCAGTGTTGCACCCAGCTTGCTCTGCAGGTTTTTTATCAGGTTCTGCATCACTTTCTCAATTTGCTTGTCGTTTAGTGTGTGCGTGTCGTCTTGCAAGATAAAGTTAACTGCATAGCTTTTCTTTCCGGCGGGCAAATTACGGCCTTCGTAGACATCGAAAAGTTCCACTTTTTTCAAGAGTTTGCGCTCGGTTGCGTAAGCCACTGCTTCTATCTGCAAAAATGTAACGCCCGTATCTACCAGCAAGGCCAAGTCGCGGCTTACCGACGGGTATTTGCTGATTTCCCTGAAGGTGACGTGGTTTTTCCGTGTTGCACGCATTAGATTTGTCCAGTTCAATTCGGCGAAATAAACCGGTGATGATATTCCGAACTTGCTTGTTTGCAAACTGTTTACTACGCCCATTCGACACAGCGGCTTACCTTCGCGATTGTACATGGCCAACGCCTGCCGGAATACCTCATCTGCTTCGTCTTCGGTTTTTACCAGACCGGGATTAAGCCCTAATCTTGTAAAGATGTTCTCAACGTAGGCTTTCAATTGGTAGTAGCTGCTTTCTTCATCGGGATGTGCCCAAGAGCCTTCCACGCTCTTGCCGGTGAGCCAGATTCCCATGTGCATCTCTTCACTATAAGCGTTCAGGGGATTGTCCGCATCATGCTTTGAAGCATCGTAGGCATAGCAATTGCCGAATTCGAACATTCTCAGATTGGGATTCCTGTAATTGATATTGCGTTTGAGCGTTTCCAAACCGCCAAAGAGAAGCGTTTGACGCATTACGTTCAAATCTTCACTGAGCGGATTCATCAAAGCTACGCAATGATCGGGAGCAAAAAGCTCAAGATTGGTATAGTAATCTTTCTTGGTCAGCGAATTATTGAGTATTTCATTAAAGCCTGCACCCACCAGTTGCTCGGCTACGAGATTCTGCAATTTGTTGCTGCGATCGTCTTCACCCTTTATGATTAGCGTAGAATTCAGACTGTTGGGTATTTCGATGTTATTGTATCCGTAAATTCTCAAAATGTCTTCTACTACATCGCATGGGTGTGTCACGTCTGTTCTGTATGGAGGAACTATCAGACGGAGGCCTTCCGATGTTTCGTCAACGATTTCCATTTCCAGGCTTTTCACTATTTCCCGGATTGTCTCTACCGGAATTGTTTCACCTACCAGGTCGTGTACATATTTATAGGACAAATTCACTTCAAATCCCGGGAATGCCTCCGGATGTGTGTCTTTGATTTCCATCGACACTGTTCCGCCGGCCAGTTCCTGAGCCATAATCGCAGCCTGTTTCAATGCATAAATCTGCCCGTTGGGGTCTATACCTCTTTCAAAGCGGAAGCTGGCATCCGTGTTCAGTCCGTGCCGGCGCGCGCTCTTTCTGATGCTGGTCGGATTGAAGTATGCGCTCTCAAAAAGTACGTTCGTTGTATTTTCGTAGGTGCCCGAACCTTTGCCGCCAAAGACTCCGGCGATGCACATCGGCTCTTCCTCGTTGCAGATCACGATGTCTTCGTGTGACAGTTTGTGCTCCACGCCATCGAGAGTCACAAAAGGTGTACCGTCCGGCAAGGATTTCACTATCACCTTATTGCCTTTTATCATGTCGGCATCAAAGCAATGCAACGGCTGCCCATAGGCAAACATGATATAGTTGGTGATGTCGACTATGTTGTTGATGGGGCGCAAACCGATGATTTGCAAACGTTCCTGCAACCATGCGGGACTTTCTTTCACCTCACAACCTTTCAACGTCACGGCACAATAGCGCGGACATTTTTTGTTGTCTTCCACTTCCACCGCTATGTCCAAATCGTGATTGTCCACTTTGAAGGCTTCACACCCGGGACGATGAAGCGATGTCTTCATTCCATGGCGCACCAGCCATGCATACAAATCGCGGGCCACGCCATAATGCGAGCATGCGTCGGAACGGTTGGGAGTTATGTCGACTTCTATCAGATAGTCGCTTTCAACATGGTAATATTCAGCGGCAGGCATTCCCACCTTTGCACTTTCGGGCAGCACAATGATGCCGCTGTGGTCTGTACCGACGCCTATTTCGTCTTCAGCACATATCATACCATTGCTCTCGACACCGCGCAATTTCGATTTCTTGATGACAAATTCCTTGTCGCCGTCGTATAACTTGCATCCCACAGTGGCCACAACGACCTTTTGTCCGGCTGCTACATTAGGAGCGCCGCATACGATCTGTTGCAGTTCGCCCTGTCCCAAATCAACAGTGCATACGTGCAGATGATCCGAGTTGGGATGAGCTTCGCAGGTCTCTACTTTTCCTATTACCAGCCCTCTCAAACCGCCTTTGATTGCCTGATGCTCTTCCAACGAGCCCACTTCAAGGCCTTCCGAGGTCAAGGCTTCGCAGACTTCTTGCGGACTAAGCTCAAAGTCTACATATTCCTTCAACCATTTGTATGATATATTCATGAAACTTATGTCTTTTGTTTACTGAAAACTGCACCGCAAAATTACTCCAATTTTCTTAATCTGCAAAGCCTGAGCGCGTCAAAGTCCATGAGCAGTCCGAAAAGTGACTCAAAACGGTACTTGTTCGCCTGAAATGGGAGGAGGGGGAAAATCGCCCGGCAATGCTCCCGGCATCCCGTCATCGTCAGGTCCGGGCAGGGAGGCGGCATTCATTTTCGACACATATTCCTGCTCACCGCCGCCATCGATTCCGAATGTGCCGTCGTCAGGATTCTGGAAGCGCGCATATTCTTTCTCGAACGTCAACAGCACATCGCCCACTCCGCCGTTACGGTGCTTGGCGATGATTATCTGTGCCATGCCGCGAAGGTCGCGGCCGTTCTCGTCCTTATATATATGATAATATTCCGGCCTATGGATAAAAATCACCATGTCGGCATCCTGCTCTATGGCACCCGATTCGCGCAAGTCACTGAGTTGCGGCCGTTTGCCTTCATTGCCCTCGCGCTGCTCCACGCCACGGTTCAACTGGCTCAATGCTATAATGGGTATTTGCAGCTCCTTGGCCAGCCCTTTCAGCGACCGGCTGATGGTGCTCACCTCTTCCTGACGGCTTCCAAACTTTGCTCCGCTCGCGTTCATCAGTTGCAGGTAGTCAATCATAATGAGCTTTACACCATGCTCGCGCACCAGCCGGCGTGCTTTCGACCGCAGTTCAAAAATCGACAGCGACGGCGTATCATCCACATACAACGGTGCGCCCATCAGTTCGTTGATTTTAAAGTCAAGCTGTCCCCATTCGTGAGGTTCCAGCTGACCGTTGCGAATCTTTTCGCCCCTTATCTGACATACATTCACAATCAATCTGTTGACAAGCTGTACATTCGACATTTCCAGCGAAAAGAATGCCATAGGCACCTTTTGGTCCACCGTAATGTTTTTTGCCATGGTCAGTGCAAAGGCCGTCTTTCCCATTGCCGGACGTGCGGCAATGATAACGAGGTCGGAATTTTGCCAGCCGCTTGTCATCTTGTCCAATGCCCTGAAGCCCGAAGGCAAACCGCTCATACCGTCGGTACGTTTCGCCGCATTGTGCAACATTTCATAGGCTTGCTTAATGACCGGATCAATCTGCGTGAAGTCTTTCTTCATATGGTTCTGCGAAAGCTCGAACAGAGAAGCTTCGGCCGTCTGCATCAGCTGGTCTACATCGACTGTCTCGTCGAAAGCCTCCGTCTGAATCCTGCTGGTAAACGATATCAGTTGGCGCGCCAGGTATTTTTGAGCGATTATCGCGGCGTGATACTCGATATGCGACGAACTTGTGACACTTTCGCACAACTTTGCCACATAGTACGGGCCTCCCACTTCACCCAGGTCGCCCGTCTCTTTCAGGCGGTTGGTCACGGTCAGCACATCAATGGGCTTTTCTTCCATTGCCAACGACTGTACGGCATTATAGACCAGTTGGTTTCTTTTTTCGTAAAAGCTTTCAGGCTTCAAAATCTCGCTCACCATGGGATAAGCGTCGCCATCGACCATTACGGCTCCCAGCACGGCACGTTCCAGGTCGGTGGCCTGCGGTTGCAGATGCGTAAAGTTTTCTTCCTCAGAGGCTGCCCGTTTGGTAGCCCGCGTATATGTTTTCTTTTCCGGCATGTTGCTGATGATTTTCGGCAAAGTTACTATTTTCCTGCCATCCTTTAACCGAAAAACATCGGCCTTTTCATGAAAAAAGAAAAGCCATCCCTTTCAATTCCCAGCCTTGCCTTTTGAATTGGCAGCACCGCCCGCAAACGATATGGGCGGAACATCATGACGCGGGCGATTTATACAAAAAAAGCGGCCGTCAACAGCGCAAAATAAATATTCATTGTAATTTTGCATCAGTAAGCAGCCCGACGGCTGCCTTTCAAAAAAAGACAATTTGCGCCATGATATGCTTTCCAAATGCCAAAATAAATTTGGGGCTGTACATTACAGAGAAACGCGATGACGGCTACCACAACCTTGAAACCGTCTTTCTGCCCATACCCCTGCAGGATGTCTTGGAAATAAAGCCGCTGGATTTTTATGATGCCGAATACGAGCTGCAACAGGCCGGAATACATATCGACGGCCCCGAGAAAGAAAATCTCGTGGTGCGTGTATTTCTCGACATGAAGCATGAGTTCGGCCTTCCACCGCAGACCATCTACCTGTACAAGCGCATTCCAACCGGTGCGGGCCTTGGCGGCGGCAGCAGCGACGCAGCCTTTATGATGCGCCTGCTGAACGAGCAATTCCGATTGGAACTCAGCAACGAAGAAATGGAACGGCGCATGTCGCATTACGGAGCCGACTGCCCCTTTTTCGTTCGCAACGAACCCTCGTTGGCAACAGGTATCGGAGATATACTGAGCCCTGCCGACATAGACCTTTCCGGATTATACCTGCTGCTGGTGAAACCGCCGGTTGCCGTGGCCACACGTGACGCCTACGCACGGGTAACACCGAAAAAGCCGGCTTTCGACCTGCTCAAGTCTTTGCATCAGCCCATGGAAGAATGGAGACGCACCATAGGCAATGACTTTGAACGGAGCGTCTTCATGAAATATCCTCGGATAGCGGCCATCAAACAAACCATGTACGACATGCATGCACTCTATGCTTCGATGAGCGGCAGCGGAAGCAGTGTGTTCGGCCTGTTCAGGTATCCGCCGGCCGAAGCAGAAGAAGTTTTCAAAGACTGTTTTGCTTTTCAAAAACGCCTGAGCAATCTTCGACCCACATTTTCATGATTTTCTTTTTTTCATCCACAGGCAATTCGCGATTGATGGCACGCCGCCTCGGTGCATGCCGGGGAGAACGCGTCACAGACATGGCCGAATCCTTGTGCAAAGGCCGCACGACGTTCAGCATAGGCGACAACGAGCACGTCGGGTTCGTCATGCCGGTCTACGGATGGGACATTCCACCCGTGGCAAGACGTTTTGTCGAAACACTGACGCTCGAAAACTATAAAGAACAATATACTTATCTCATCGTCACATGTGGCGATGACACGGGCAGGACTTGGTGCCAATTCGGCCGGCTGCTCCGCAGAAAACATTGGCACCTCGATTTTGGCCGCGCCATCATAATGCCCAATACATACGTATGCCTGCCCGGATTCGATACCGACAACGACAGTCTTGCTCAGGAAAAAATCAGACAGGGGCTGGCCGATCTGGCATCAGCCGAACGGCAACTAAGCGAAGAACAGACAGGTTTTTCCATGATGCACCCCGGTTCACACGCATGGTTCAAGACATATGTGCTCGGCAGGCTGTTTCACCGTCTGCTTATCACAGACAGGCTGTTTCATGTCACCGGCAAATGCACTGGATGCGGACGGTGTGCCAAAACGTGTCCTTTGCACAACATCAGCATGGAGAAAGCCCGTCCGCGATGGCATCACAACTGCACAGGATGCCTGAGCTGCTATCACCATTGCCCTGCCCATGCCCTCCGCATGGGACTTTTCACAAAAGGCAAAGGCCGGTATTGTCTGGAAAAATTCAAAAATCTGACAACCCAACCATGAAATTCATCAGACCATTGCATATCAGCCGCCGGCAATCCATCTGCATCGCAGTTGCGGCGTTTACCATCGGAGCCTATCTGCTGTCGCTCCCCTTACCGCCGTTCAGAAACGAAAACGCAGCCAAAAGCGTGGTATGGATAGAATGCCGTTACTGCTACGCCCTGCATGCCCCGGGATGCGACACCGTGTTTTTCAACACCGTGGCAGGTGACAGCCTGCTGCAAGGGCTTTCGCCGACACGCAAAGAAGCCGAACGCACGCAATGGGGACAAGGCTGCTGGTACAGCAGTCTCATTCCCATACATTTTTCAAGGGGAAACATCCTGACGACAAGCTCCGTGGCACGCCCCGACACCGTTATGGAACAATTGGAACAAGATGCAGCCAAACTGGCCGGCAACGCCCTGCGACAAATAGAGCAACAGCTCGGCAATGTGACACAACTTGACGACCGCCTTGTGTACTACATGAGCACCCACAACGTGCAAGACGAAGGCTATACGCATATAGCACAATATGAAGACCTGTATAAAGCCACCAAAAAGCGGTTGGAAAAAGCCCAAAAGATATTGGAAAAAACCGTCATGTCGTCTGCACCGCTGGTGAGCTTCATGGCCACATACGCTTGCCGCCATATCACCCGGGAAGGCCGGCTGTCGGCCACAGAAACGCCATGCCGGCGCATCAAAACGGACCGCAACGGACTTGTCACGCTGCAAACAACCGACAAAACCATGCCGGACGGAACAGCCTCGCTCGGCTACCCGCTCGTAAACGGCATGCTCTTCACTTCGGCCAGGCATCCCATGCAAGTATGGCTGGCAGGCTTCAACCTGCCATTCCGCCCCGACACAATCACCGGTCTGAAACCGGACCGTATCGAGGGAAGAGCCTGGAAAACAGACAAAAGACAGAACTACGCCACCTCATTGGCTCTCCAGAAGTCGGCACGCGGAGTTCCCATTGTCAACAGCCGCGGCGTACTTGTGGGGCTGGCAGATGGTTGCGCCATCATTCCTGTCAGATAAAAACACATAGAGATGAAAAGAGCATTCAGAAATCTGGTTCTTTGTTGCACGGTGGTTCTGTCAGCAGCCTGTGGCAACACCAAGGTACAACTTCCGGAAGGCAGCTTTAGCGGTGAAACAGACAACGACGGATATCCCGAAGGCTACGGCATTATGAGCCGCGGCGACACCATCATCTATGAAGGACAATGGCACAAAGGAAAACCCGAAGGTTGGGGCACATGGCAAAAAGGCGACACCTGCTATCGCGGACAATGGAAAAACGGATTGCGACACGGACGCGGACAACTCACATGGAAAAAAGATGGCACGGCCTATTCAGGAATGTGGCAAAAAGGCATACGCCAAGGACGGGGAACACTGACCGACGACAAAGGACGCACCTGGACAGGCGAGTGGCGCTCGGACACACTGGCCTATGGCACACAAACCGACAGCACGGGAACATATACAGGACAATTCGGGAAAAACAAACAACCGGAAGGCTTTGGCATCTATGCCACGGCAACAGCCAACGAACGCTATGAGGGGCAATGGAAAAACGGAAAACGCCAAGGCTTCGGAACAGGCCTGTCGCCACTGACCGAAGTGCAATGCGGCCATTGGAACAACGGGAAATTCATGGGTGAACGCATGATCTATACCCCTACACGCGTCTATGGTATAGACATATCGCACTATCAGCACGGAGGAAGGCCGCGACGGCGGTTTAAAGGACGTCCCATCAAATGGAAAAACCTGAGAATTACGCATCTGGGGAAAAACACCAAAAACAGCATCGGGAAAATAGACTTTCCCGTGTCGTTCTGCTACATCAAAAGCACACAAGGCCTGAAAATAACCAACCCCTATTACAGACGTGACGCCAGAGACGCACGCAAAGCCGGCATTCAAGTCGGGGCATACCACTTTATGTCGCCGATATCAGGGAAACTGCAAGCAGGATGGTTTCTGAGAAACACACCTATCGGACGCAACGACCTGCCACCCATGCTCGACGTAGAACTGACACATGCCCAAATAGCCCGTATGGGCGGAGCCGATGCCATGCGCCGCGAAATGCAAGTGTGGCTCGACATTGTAGAGCGGCAGACAGGGAAACGCCCTATCCTCTACCTGAGCCAAAAGTTTATCAACGAATATATGGCCGATGCAACGCAGCGTCTGAAAAGCTATCGCATATGGGTGGCACGCTATAGCGAATACCGACCATACGTAAAACTGCTGTATTGGCAACTGACGCCTTACGGACGGGTAAAAGGCATACGCGGATATGTCGACATCAATGTGTTCAACGGCAGCACGGAACAATTTCAACGCTACATCGATTCAGGACATACCGAATTGCCTTGACAGGCAAGACTCTACCTTTCATCTTTTTTCAAAAGGTCGGGACGCAGGCGCCTGGTACGCTCGTAAGACTGATTGAGTTCCCACTCTTTTATCTTCGCCTCATTGCCGCTAAGCAGAATATTAGGCACTTTCCAGCCTTTGTAGTCGGCAGGACGCGAATATATGGGAGCCGCAAGCAGATTATCCTGGAAAGAATCAGACAATGCACTCTGTTCATCACCAATTACCCCGGGAATCACACGCACAACGGCATCGGTGATGGCAGCAGCGGCCAATTCTCCACCGGTCAGCACGTAATCGCCGATGCTGACCTCCTTGGTAATGAGATGCTCGCGGATGCGGTAGTCTATGCCCTTATAATGCCCGCAAAGGATGATCAGATTTTGAGCCATGGAAAAGGCATTGGCCATAGGTTGGTCAAACTGCTCACCATCGGGCGTAGTGAATATTACCTCATCATAATGACGCTGAGACTTCAAAGCTGAAATACAGTCATCTATGGGCTGACATTGCATCACCATGCCGGCAAAACCACCAAAAGGATAGTCGTCGACGCGACGATGCTTGTCATGAGAATAGTCGCGAAGGTTGTGAACATGAATTTCAACCAGTCCTTTTTTTTGAGCCCGCAATAAAATGGATTGGTTGACAAAGCCGTCAAGCATTTCAGGCAACACCGTAATAATATCTATCCTCATGATTTGTCGATTTTAAGGTGCAAAGTTAAAATGTTTTCCCTTTCGATATTGAAGTTTTTGTTATAATTTTGGAGTCAAATAAACCGCAACATGGACGAAAAAGAAAGAATAAAATACCTGCGCAACGAATTGCACCGCCACAACTATTTATATTATGTCAAGAACAGTCCTGAAATCAGCGACAAGGAATTCGATGACATGATGCACGAACTCATGCGCTTGGAAGCGGCTCATCCAGAGATGTATGACCCTAACTCACCATCTGAACGCGTAGGAAGCGACCTGGACAACGATTTCAAGCAAGTGGAACACGTGTACCCGATGCTCTCGCTCGCCAACACATACAACCGTGACGAGGTGCAGGCATTCTATGAGCGTGTAAGCAGCGGACTGGACGGAGAACCATTTGACATTTGCTGCGAACTGAAATTTGACGGACTGTCCATTTCAATTACATATGAAGAAGGCGCAATGATCCGAGCCGTGACACGCGGAGACGGAACGCGCGGAGACGATGTGACAGCCAACGTAAAAGCAATCAGAAGCGTTCCGCTGCGACTTGAAGGCAACTACCCGCCAAACATAGAAGTGCGTGGAGAAGTATTGATGCCGTGGAGCAGCTTTGAAAGGCTAAACATGCAACGTGAAGAGCGCGAAGAACCACTCTTTGCCAATCCGCGCAATGCCGCATCAGGCACATTGAAAAGCAAGAACCCCGCCGTTGTGGCACAAAGGCATCTCGATGCTTACTTTTACTATCTGCTCGGCACGGAACTGCCTTCAGACAGCCATTACGACAATGTACGCCAAGCCGCATCCTGGGGGTTTAAGGTTTCCGAAGCCATGCGGCGCGTCAGAAGCTTAGACGAAATATACCGTTTCATAGACTACTGGGACAAGGAGCGCAGCCATTTGCCGGTAGCAACAGACGGCATCGTCCTTAAGGTAGACTCCTTGAAACAGCAACAGCGCCTGGGCTACACCGCAAAGACACCGCGATGGGCCATCGCCTATAAATTCCAAGCCGAACGCGCGCGAACACAACTCGTCAACGTCGTTTATCAAGTGGGACGCACCGGAGCCGTAACGCCGGTTGCCGACATGAAACCGGTGCTACTCGCAGGAACAGTTGTAAAACGCGCATCACTGCACAACAAGGATATAATGGAACAACTTGACTTGCACATAGGCGATGAAGTCTTTGTAGAAAAAGCCGGAGAAATCATTCCACAAATCGTTGGCGTGGATACTCAGGCGCGCAACATCCTTCTCGGACCTAAAGTGGAGTTTGCCACACATTGCCCCGAGTGTGGCGAAAAGCTGGTGCGCTACCCCGGAGAAGCAGCCTGCTATTGCCCGAACGATACAGGATGTCCTCCTCAGATAAAGGGACGCATTGAACACTTTATCAGTCGTGATGCCATGAATATAGAATCGCTTGGACCCGAAACCGTTGATGAATATTTCAAAAACGGGCTCATTCATGATGCCTCCGATTTGTATCGGTTACAAGTGGCCGACATTGCCGGGCGCTGGGGAACAAAAATAAAATCGGCACAAAAGATTATCAACGGAATAGAAAACAGCAAAAAAGTTCCATTTGAGCGTTCGCTTTTCGCACTGGGCATTCGTTTTGTAGGAAGAGTGGCCGCAAAACTGCTCGCCCGCCATTTTCACGACATCGACTCCCTGATGAAAGCAACGACCGACGAATTACTTGCCGTAGACGGCATCGGAGAGGTAATCGCCTGCAGCATAAAGACTTATTTCAGCAAAGAACGCAACAAAGCCTTCGTTGAACGGCTGCGTGCAAACGGTGTATGTTTTGAAAGCAATGAGAACGAAATGCCTGAGTACGGAGTTCTTAGCGGAAAGAGCATTGTCATCAGCGGAACATTTGAACGCCATTCGCGCGAGGACTACAAGCAAATCATCGAGCGGCTGGGCGGAAAAAACAGTAGCAGCATTTCATCCAAAACGTCCTTTGTACTTGCCGGGAAGAACATGGGACCGGCCAAATTGGACAAAGCACGCAAACTGGGCATTACCATCATGGACGAAACGGATTTTTTGTCTCTAATCGGCGACAATGACCGATAAATATTGTAATTTTGTTGTCTAATACAAGAACTATATTGACAACCATAAGATGAATAACGTATTCAAAGGCCTTGGAATTGCATTGGTCACGCCTTTTCTTGAAAACGGAGAAGTCGATTATGATACGCTTGAAATGCTCATTGAAAAGCAGTTGGCAGGCAAAACGGATTTTTTTTGTGTTTTAGGATCGACGGCAGAGACTCCTTGTCTGTCAAATGACGAGAAACTGCGCGTAAAGAACTTTTCTGTTGAGCGGATTGCCGGTAGAGTTCCTGTTCTGATGGGTTTTGGAGGTAATTGTACGCATGCTCTTACCGAAGAAATCCGTTCTTTCGATTTTTCGGGTGTAGACGGTATTCTTTCGGTCTGTCCTTTTTATAACAAGCCCTCGCAGGAAGGCATTTTCAGACATTTCAAAGCCGTAGCAAAAGCTTCAAAGTTGCCAATTGTTGTGTATAACGTGCCGGGACGAACGGGCATTAACATGACTGCCGCCACCACGTTGCGTCTTGCCCGCGAGTTGCCCAACATTGTTGCCGTCAAAGAAGCGTCCGGCAACATTGCCCAGATAGAAGAGATACTAAGCGGCAAGCCTGCCAGCTTTGATGTTATCAGCGGCGACGACTCTATTACATATGAGTTGCTTTCGCTCGGTGCTGCGGGGGTCATTTCGGTTATCGGCAACGCTCTGCCCGATATTTTCGGCGAGATGGTTCATTGCGAACTGGCAGGAAACATTTCTGAGGCCTTGCCTATTCATCATAAGTTGTCCAATCTTTTCAAATTGTTGTCGGCCGATGGAAATCCGGCAGGAATAAAGGCCATGCTGTCCGAGATGCATTTGTGCCGCAACCTGCTGCGTTTGCCTTTGGTGCCTGCACGAACCGAGACGCAGGCGGCCATCCGTAAAGAACTGGAATCCTTGCCATAATTTCCGCCCTCAGCTTTTAGGTAAGCCGATGAAAGGATTTTTCCTGTTGGTTTTTCCCCTTGTTGCATGCTTGTACAGTTGTTCTTCGTCCAAGTTCGTTCCGGAAGGGCAGCATGTGCTTTCTTCTGTTGAGCTCACTTCTGATGACGACAAGCTTATAGACGCATCGTCCTTGCGCAACTATGTGCGCCAGGAACCTAATGCGCGCTGGTTTAATCTTGTCAAAGTGCCGCTCGGCCTTTATTGCATTTCCGGACGCGACAGTACAAAAGGCATCAACCGCTTTTTCCGTCGCATTGGCGAGCCTCCCGTGCTATACGATTCCACTTTGGCTCATTATTCACGCAATAATCTTACGATGGCTCTCAACAACAGGGGTTTTTTGAGAGCCAAAACCGATGTCAAGGTCAAGGAGAAGAACAAAAAGATTAAGCTAAAGTATACACTCAGACCCGGACAGCTCTACCATATACGCACCATCAGCTATGCTATCGACGATGCAGGCATTGCCCGGCTGCTTGCGCAAAATGAAAACAAGAGCTTGCTGCGCATCAAGATGCCATGCGATGCAAATATACTCGATCAGGAACGCGACCGCATCGTTGCCCTGCTCCACCGCAACGGCTATTATAATTTTTTGAAGAACTACATCCGCTATGACATTGACAGTTTGCAAGGTCCTGACCGCTTGAACCTGAAACTGAAGATTGAAGGAAAAACCATCTCAAAGGATTCTTCACTTGTCTACACACAATACAGGATTCGTAACATCCTGGTAGATGTAAATCTGGAAAACGAGACTTCGGCCCTATGCGACAGCATGGATTATATGGGTTTGAAGCTTCGTTATTATGGCAAGCGGCAGATACGGCCTTCGGTTATCCATTCTCAAATACAGTTTATTCCACACAGGCTCTACAATGAAGACAATCTGCAAGCCACCTACCGCAATTTCAGCAATCTTCAAGCTTTGCGTTATGCCGTCATTCGCATGGAGCCTGCCGACAGCGGCCGGCTTGACTGCCACATCACACTGCAGGCCAACAAGGTCAACGCCATTTCATCCGAAATCGAGGGAACCAACACGTCGGGCGACATGGGCATTGCCGCATCTGTGAGTTTTGCCAACCGCAATTTATTTCGTGGCTCCGAAACGTGGACGACCAAACTCCGTGGTGCATTCGAAGCCATCTCCGGACTGGAAGGATATAACGATCAGGATTTTTTTGAAATCTCGGCCGAGACACATCTTAGCTTTCCACGCATTATTTTCCCCTTTCTTAAAGAGGAACGCAGGCGCCACCTCAGCGGAAGCTCCGAACTGTCATTGCTTTACAACTCACAAAACCGGCCCGAGTTTCATCGCCGCGTGCTGACAGGCGCCTGGAGCTACCGCCGTCAAAGTCTCTCGGGACGCGTGCAACAAAAGGTCGACGCCGTAAGTGTCAACTATGTGTTCATGCCTTGGATTTCCAGCACATTCAAACGTGAATATCTTGACAGCATCAGCGACCGGTCGGCCATTATCCGCTACAGTTATGAAAATCTGTTTATCGTAAACAGCAGCTACAGCTACACTTACAATTCGGCCGGTTCGGCTGCCAATGGCAGTCTGTATCAGAAAAATGCCTATCAGGTACATTTCAACATTGAATCGGCCGGCAACCTGCTCTATCTCATTGCCAATGCGGCCGGAACACGCCGCAACGACGACGGCAACCGCACGCTTTTCAACATTGCTTTTGCCCAGTATGTCAAGTTCGACTTCGACTACGCACGCAGCTTCTTGCTCAACAGCCGCAACTCGTTTGCCGTGCATACTGCTTTCGGCCTCGCCCTACCCTATGGCAATGCAACGGTAATCCCTTTTGAAAAACGCTATTTTGCAGGTGGCCCCAACAGTGTAAGAGGCTGGTCGGTGCGCGAACTCGGCCCCGGCAGCTATACGGGCAAGGACGGGAAAGTTGATTTTATCAATCAAACGGGCAATCTGAAGTTGCTGTTCAACGTAGAGTGGCGTTCATATCTGTTTTGGAAACTGCACGGAGCATTATTTATCGATGCCGGAAACATCTGGAATACGCGAAATTATGCCGACCAGGCCGGAGGACAATTCCGCTTTGACAGCTTCTACAAACAAATTGCCGCCTCCTATGGTTTCGGCCTGCGTCTCAATCTTGACTTCTTTATATTGCGTCTTGACTGGGGCATGAAAGCCGTCAACCCCGCCTATGAAAGCGGCAAAAGACATTTTCCCATTATCAATCCCAACATCGGACGCGACCTTACCTTTCACTTTGCAGTGGGCCTTCCATTCTGACGCGCCATTCACCACACTCCATGCGCATGGGCAGACGCAGCACGTCTTTTTGAACCATATGCCCATGACGACCCAACGAATCGAGACGATAGAAATTTTCTACCTCGCAATAGGCTACCGCCGTTGTGTCGCCATCTTCGGCTTCTACCGAACGAAGGCTCACTTTAGGGGCATCGGGAATGCGATGGATACTGTCTACATCGGCTGGTGTAATGTTTGACACATACCAAGTTATCCAATAACGCGTATCAGAGGTACAAAGATTTTCAGCATCGGGAAAATTGAAACTGAAAAATTTCTCCATAAATCCTACTGCACATTCCTCTGCTTCCTTTTCATTACGGACAGTGCCCCGCGAACACGCGGCAGCAAGCAGGACGAACAGTGATATGACCAACGATTTTCTCATGTTTCAGGAGTTCTGACGAATCTTTTCACTGCAAAGGTAGGAAAAACAGGCAAACGGAACAAGTTATTTCATGAGACATTGAAAATAGAACCACAAAATACCAAATTCCAGCGATTGCCACATCACAAACAGGCAACCGGCCATTACTTATGGCGAGAGCGATGAAAAACAATCGCGAACAATCAAAAAAAAGAAGCGTTTCTTTTGAAAAACAGACGCAGCATTTTCAAACAAATGGCTTTTCTTTTTTAAAAGCTCCGCAGATAGGGGCATCAAGCGGACAGGCCTGCCCATCTGGGCAGACCTGTCCGCTTGATTGGCGACCGTTGTCTAATTCTTACAGCCGTAAATTTTCGATTGCTCTGCAATAAGAGCCTTGTCTTCAAAGTAGTTGATACGCATGGAACGGCGCACATCGGCAAGAGTATCGGCTGCTGCCGCACGCGCAACCTCACAGCCTTTTTCAAGCATGGAGTAAACGGCCGGAATATCTTGCTCAAATTCTTTTCGTCTGCGGCGAATCGGCTCCAGTTCCTCTTGCAAGATGGCATTAAGAAATTTCTTTACTTTCACATCGCCCAGACCGCCGCGGCGATAATGTGCTTTCAGCTCATCGAGATTGGCATAATCAGGCATATATGCAGCAAAATGCTCAGGACGACAAAAAGCATCAAGATAGGTAAACACGGTATTTCCTTCTATCTTGCCGGGATCTTCCACACGTAGATGCCCGGGATCGGTAAACATGGACATTATGCGCTTTCTGACGTCTTCGGGCGTATCGGCCAAGTAGATGCAGTTGCCCAGTGACTTGCTCATCTTGGCTTTGCCGTCTGTGCCGGGCAAGCGTAGGCAAGCCGAATTGTCGGGAAGCAATATCTCGGGCTCGATGAGAGTAGGCCCGTAGATTGCATTGAAGCGGCGCACAATCTCACGGGCCTGTTCAAGCATAGGCTCCTGATCCTCGCCTACCGGAACCGTTGTGGCTCGAAAGGCCGTAATGTCGGAAGCCTGGCTGATGGGATAGGTAAAGAAACCGACAGGTATGCTCGTCTCAAAATTGCGCATCTGTATCTCTGTCTTCACAGTCGGATTGCGCTGCAAACGCGATACGGTAACAAGATTCATGTAATAAAACGTAAGCTCGCACAACTCTGGAACTTGCGACTGGATGAAAATAGTGCTTTTGGCAGGATCAAGACCGCACGAAAGGTAGTCGAGCGCCACTTCAATAATATTCTGGCGCACTTTCTCGGGATTGTCGGCATTGTCTGTAAGAGCCTGTGCATCGGCAATCATGATATATATCTTGTCGAACTTTCCGGAATCCTGCAATTCCACACGCCGTTTCAACGAACCCACATAATGACCCAAATGAAGGCGGCCGGTCGGACGGTCGCCGGTAAGTATAATCTTCTCCATCTCAAAAATATCTGTCACTTAACTTTAACGCTGCAAAAGTAACACATTCTACCGTAACTATAGCCGCGCGCCCTGCGAAAAATGGCACAGCAAACAGAATTTTAGTACCTTTGCAACCCGAATCGGCAATGGCAAAAGGGCACACTCGTCCGACGACTCCTCACCCCGACTGCACAACACCGTAAAAATAACCTTTCAACACAATAAATGTTCACTTTCAGAAGCTTTGGAAGCGGTAGCAGCGGCAACAGTTACCTTTTCAGTACCGACAGCGGAAGTTTTCTCATAGACGCAGGCGTAGGCATAAGACGCATCAAACAATGCCTATACGAATCAGGGCTATCAGCAGACAAACTGCAAGCCGTGTTTCTGACCCACGACCATGCAGACCATGCCAAAAACGCCGGAGCACTGCAAAAAGAAGCTCAAAAAACAGGCCGCAACCTGCCGGTTTACGTCACGGAAACATCGCTCCATGGCATAAACAGAAACCCGTCTATCAGGAAAAAACTGATTGCCGACGGAATACGACTGATTCTGAAAAACAAAGTCATCGAATGCTGCGGATGCCGGCTGACCCCATTTGACGTGCCACACGACAGCGAAGACAACACTGGCTATCTTATACAATACGGCAGGCAGACACTTTGCCTCCTTACAGATGCAGGCAGCATCACACCGGAAATACGGCAGCACGTAGAGCAAGCACAACTGCTCATCATAGAATCAAACTACGACAGGAACATGCTCGACACCGGACCATATCCGCGCAACCTGCGCCAACGCATTTACGGAGGACACGGGCATCTGAGCAACGAACAAGCCGCAGAAATCATCTATGATAATCGCGAAAAACTGAGAAGAGCATGGCTGTGCCACCTCAGCAACAATAACAACACTCCGGATCGCGCACAGGCTACAGTCATAAAAAAGTTCAAGGAAAAAGGATTATTGATAGAAAACTATCTTCAGCTCGACATACTGCAAAGACGAGTAGCATCGGCCTTATTCAATCTTGAAGAAAACACATAGAAAAGCAAAAAGCATATTTTTCGCACAAACACCGAAAAAAATCAAGAAACATTTGGCCAATGTGGAAAAAAGCAATACCTTTGCACTCGGAAAACAAAAAGATGCGTCCTTAGCTCAGTTGGTAGAGCAATTGACTCTTAATCAATGGGTCCAGGGTTCGAACCCCTGAGGGCGTACAAAGCGGAAGACAATCTTCCGCTTTTTTTATACTACACCCGCCTAAAGCAAAAAAAGGGGCTCAGTAGATTTTTAGTGGGGGTAATAATACGCGACCACAAGGTGATACTCAGCATTAGACGTCGTCGTTGGACGGATATTCGCACAGGAAAAAGTTTCGCCCTGCCTATTGACCTTGACAT
>DJPH01000017.1 GCA_002439755.1 Prevotellaceae bacterium UBA6417
ACGGTCATTATGTAGGCACTCACGGCTATGGACATTTGCTTTATTGTGCATGGGAAAACCGTGACTCGTTATTGGTGACACAGCAAGACTTTGCTGACGACATGCACAAGGCTTACAGTCAGATGAAACAATTCGGCATCACAAAAGCTGAGGCTCCTTATTTCATTCCCTCTTATGAGTACTATAACGATTCTATTTCGGTATGGGCAAAACGCTTGGGGCTGCAAGTGATTAACTTTACACCGGGCACAGGGACAAATGCCGATTACACCATACCTTCGATGAAAAACTATCGCAGCAGCGAAGAACTTTATCGCAACTTGATGGATTATGAAAAAGAGCATGCATTGAACGGACATTTCCTGATGCTTCATTTGGGGACCCATCCCGAGCGCACGGATAAGTTTTATCGCCTTTTGCCACAACTGATAGATGAGCTGCGCGCCAGAGGATACCAGTTTGTCAGTGTGCCACAAATGATGTTGCCTTGACAAATTGGCAAATCGGCAGTTCGCCGCCTGCCATATTGGCATTTAAGTTGTTGTTTTGTCAACTATAATCTGTTGTAAGGCTAATAAAGTTGATATTTCGCCGATTTTTTAAGTTAATGCTTGCGCGAGTCGTATATTCGCTCTACCTTTGCATTGCAAAAAAGAAGAATAATAGAGTCTTTTCATAGTATATTGAGTTAACTATTTGTGGAGGAAAGGTTCCGTGAGGCACTTTTCCTTTTTTTATTGTATCACTTAGTAAGTGACGGTGTGCCTGATATGCTGTGCAAAGCGATATGGGCCGAATTCAATCCAAACAGTATAGTTGCCTGATGGCAGGTGGCCGATGTCGAACCATGCTTTTCCGTTTACGACTTGATCGCGTCCTGAATAATCCACGTTGTTGGATTGGATGCGGATGTTCACCCATTCGTCTTCAAAATCCTTGAGGTATATATATAAGGTATCGCGCACCGGATTGTTGACAATGCCCGCTTTGGCAAATTGGGGTGTTTCCACCGTATGGCATCCCGAAGCTGTCAGACCGACTGCTATCATAATCGCTATGGCGGCAGCAATGGATTGGAGCTGTCTCATTGTCGTGTCGGTTAGAGCTTGAAGGGTATCTTGCGACGTATTTCCCTGTTGATTTGTTTGATGCCTTGCGTGATTGCATTGTTTCCGGTGGCAACCATGAAGTTCAGGGATTCGGCAATGCTTTGCAACAGATTGGCCGGCTTTATTTCTGCCTGGCTGTTGACAATGGCTTTGAGCTGCTGTGGAAAAATCTCGATGGAAATGTCGCGTCCCGCCCGGAACGGCTCTCCGTCGCAGTGGATAAAACCTTCGTGTTCGCGGGTGATGTGTATGTTTCTGGAGCGAAACATCTTGATTATGCCTTTGTTGGTCAGCGTACCGTTGAGCAGCTGAAGGGCCAGCTGTGGTGCTTCGATGGCAGAAAACGGCTCGATGATGGTTACGTCCATCAGTCCGTCGCTCATGGAGGCTTCGGGAGCTATATACACGTTGTTCCCGTATTGTGAGGCATTGGCACAGGTAATCAGAAATGCCTTATGGGTGAATTTGCCTGTCTGGTCTTCGATGGTATAGGTCTCAGGCTTGTATCGTGTGATTTCTTTCAGGGTATTTTCCAAATAGGTGAGCATGCCCCGGCGGATGGATGCGGCAAACTTGTAGCTGATGGTTGCATCGAATCCCATGCCGCATGTACAGAAAAACGGGCGACGGTTGATTTTTCCATAGTCAAGACGGTGTATCTGGCAATCGTTAATGACCTTTATGGCCTTGGTATATTCGAGTGGAATCTGCAGATGCCTGGCCAGCCCGTTACCCGAACCGCAGGGAATTATGCCGAGAGCGGTGTCAGTGTGAACCAATGAGCGGGCAATTTCGTTGACTGTGCCGTCGCCTCCGATGGCAACGACAATGTCTGTGCCATTCTCGGCTGCCATGGTTGCCAAAACTGCACCATGGCCACCATAGGCTGTACGCGCTATGCTGTAGGTGAATTTGTCCTTGTCAATCATGCTTTCGATATCTTCAATGATGAGCTCCTTGTCCATCGTACCCGAAATAGGATTGACAATAAATAGGATCGACTTCTTTTTCTTCATACATGTGCGTTTTGGGTTGCAAAGATAAGCCTTTTAACTCTCATTGGTAAAAAAAGCGCGCTGTTTTTACACAAATGTTTTGCTACAGACAATGTTTGCTGGGATTTTGTTGTATCTTTGCAGCCTGGTTTAAAAATAAGGTTTAGTATTACAAGCAATTTGTGTAAAGATGGGATTACTACAAGACAGACTGAAACACTTCACACGTCCCCAAGAATACATGGCGGCCGGCGTTTATCCCTATTTCCGAGAGATAGATGGAAAACAAGGGCCTATCGTTAAGATGGCCGGGAAAGAAGTACTGATGTTCGGATCGAACGCCTATACGGGGCTGACTTATGACGACAGAATCATAGATGCAGCTTGCAAGGCCCTTCACAAGTATGGCTCAGGCTGTGCCGGTTCGCGCTTCCTGAATGGCACATTGGACTTGCATGTTCAGCTGGAAAAGGAATTGGCCGAATTTGTCAACAAGGACGAGGCTCTTTGCTTTTCCACGGGTTTCAGCGTGAATGCCGGTGTGATTGCTTGTATAACAAACCGCGAAGACTATATAATATGCGACGATCGTGACCACGCATCCATAGTGGACGGACGAAGACTGTCGTTTTCCACATCATTGAAATATAAGCACAATGACATGGAAGATTTGGAACGCAAGCTGCAAAGTTGCCGTCCCGAGGCTGTCAAGCTGATTGTAGTAGACGGCGTCTTTTCCATGGAAGGCGATTTGGCCAATCTTCCCGAGATAATCCGCTTAAAGCACAAATATAACGCATCCGTCATGGTCGACGAAGCTCATGGGCTGGGCGTATTCGGACGTCAGGGACGCGGTGTGTGCGACTATTTCGGCCTGACAGATGATGTAGACCTGATTATGGGAACATTCAGCAAATCGCTGGCCTCCATAGGCGGTTTCATTGCAGCCGACAAGAGCATCATCAACTATCTGCGCCATACCACACGAACTTACATCTTCAGTGCAAGCAATACACCGGCAGCAACTGCTGCGGCACTCGAAGCATTGCACATCATCCAAAAGGAACCCGAAAGAATAGAACACCTGTGGGAAGTGACCAACTACGCTCTGAAGCGTTTCCGTGATGCAGGCTTTGAAATCGGTGATACGCAGTCGCCCATCATTCCGCTTTATGTGCGCGATACCGACAAGACATTCCTGGTGACAAAGCTCGCCTTCGACGAGGGCGTATTCATAAATCCCGTAATTCCTCCTGCCTGTGCACCGCAAGATACATTGGTGCGTTTTGCATTGATGGCAACCCATACCAAAGAGCACGTTGACATGGCAGTAGACAAACTGATAAAAGTATTCCGTCAATTGGATATTATCAAATAAATCATTTCGTTTATTGATAATAAAGGTGAGGCAGCTGCTGGCTGCCTCACCTTTGTTATAGACGATATGGAAAAACGAATCAGAAACAGCTTGAAAGCAAGGAATGAAAAGAGGGATTCCTTTTATGGGAATCCCCTCTCAATAAGTATGTTAATTGCTTTAGTTATTGTAGAGCAACCATGCATCAGGATAGGATGCGCGCAAAGAGTTTCTTGAAGAAACGGCATCGGCTTTGCTATCGAAAGTAGAAGCGATTACACGATAAAGCTTACGTTCGCTGTTCAAGGCGATCTGTGCTGCATAGCCTTTTTTCTTGAGAGTGCTTTGCAGGCCTTCTGCATTGGCCTTGAGGCTGAAGCTACCGCATACCACGCTGTAGGCTTTCAAGCCCGCACCGCTGATAACTGTCAGTTTTTCACTGCGTGTGGTTTCATTGCTTGTATCTGTCTTCGGCGTTGTGGTCGTTGTTACGGGTGTGACTTTCACAGGTTCCGGTTCGTCGGTCTTGACTACGGTCGTCTGTTCGGCCTTGGTTTGAGCCTGGGCTTTTTCATAAGCTTTTTTATACATGCTCTCATTTGATTTGCAAGAAGAGAGACATGCGATAGCGCATACGCTGAATGCTGCAACTGCTAACTTTTCGATTTGAAATTTCATAATGAAGTGTTGGTTAGTGATTCTGATTTTATGCAAGCAAAGTTACGATTCATCTGTTGCTTACGACTTCGTTTTAAGTTAAATAACATTTAAAGTTACCCGTGCGCAACCAAATGCCGTCCAAGTGCCTGCACAGGAAAAAGAATTTCGGCATATAAGGCAGCTTTTAGATTCTTTTTGAAGACCAACGAGGCTTATCTCGAAAAAAATATCTAAGTTTGAAGCCTGAAACAAACAAAGAAAGAAGAGATGAAAGGATTAAGTATTTTCGCCGCAATACTTGGCGGCATGGCCATCGGTGCTGCATGTGGTATCTTGTTTGCACCAGAAAAAGGTGATGAGACTCGTGCAAAAATTGCAGAAGCCATCCGTGCACGTGGCATCAAGCTCAATCGTAAAGAGATGGAAAACCTGGTTGACGACATCACAGACGAATTAAAGGCAACAGTAGAATAGGCTTATGGATCGCGCAGACGGTCTCGTGTCAAAGCTGTTTGAATCCCTTAAGACCTATTTGGGATTGCAGAAAGAGTATGCAATGCTGGAGCTGACCGAAAAGCTGTCACGGCTGCTCACGGCATTGATACTTGGCGCCATACTGTTCGTAATGGGAATATTCACCGTTTTCTTCCTTGCCCTTGCCCTGTCGTCAGTCATTACGTTACTGACGGGGAGCACAGTGATATCCTATCTTGTCATGGCACTTCTTTTTGTCATAACCTGTGCCATATTTTATAGGATGAGACATAAATGGCTTGCCGTCCCGCTAACCAACTTCTTTACCAACTTACTGCTCAAAGATTATGGAGAAAGTAACGACACACCTTGATGGACGTCAGTTGACCTATGAAGACATTCGTGCACGCAAGCGCGAAGTGCTGTCGCAGATACACGAGCAGCAGCAAGTGATGAGGCAGTGCGTAGGAGAACTGGCCGACGATTTCACCAATACGGGCAACCTGATGTCGGCAAAAGGCATACGCAAGGTGTCCGGGTGGATAGGAGGAGCATTTTATGCCTACCGCATCATTCGTGGCCTTTCGCGCATGACACATCTTTTGCGCCGGCATTAAACGGAATTCTGGAGCATGAGCAGAATAATGGCCATTGATTATGGAAAAAAGCGTAGCGGCATTGCAGTGACCGACCCTGAACAAATTATCGCAAACGGATTGACTACTGTGCCGACAGCCCAATTGCTACAGTACGTCAAATCCTATGTGGAAAAGGAGCCTGTTGAATGCTTCGTTGTGGGGAAACCTCTGCAGATGTCAGGCAAGCCTTCAGAGAACGGTATGAGGGCTTCCGCTTTCGTAAAAAAACTGCAATCAGAGTTTCCCGCAATCACTGTCAAAGAGTATGACGAACGTTTTACCTCGGTGTTGGCTCATCGTGCCATGTTGGATGGCGGATTGAGAAAAACAGCGCGGCAAGACAAAGCCCTGGTCGATGAAATAAGTGCAACTATCATCCTTCAGTCTTATATGGAATCCTTAAGGCAGGGCACAATCATTTAAGAACAAAACTTTATGAAACTACCTATATATATATATGGAATGCCGGTTCTCAGAGAAACTGCGCAAGATATCGACTTGCAGCAAAAAGAGGAACTCGGCGAGTTGGTACAGAATATGTTTGAAACCTTGTCGGCTTCAAACGGTGTCGGTTTGGCTGCTCCACAGATAGGAAAAGCCTTGCGTGTTGTAGTAATAGATTTGAATGTGCTATCCGAAGACTATCCTGAGTATAAGGATTTCAGGCATGTGTATTATAATGCCCGCATATTGGAGTATGGTGAAAAGACTGAGACAATGGAAGAAGGCTGTCTGAGCCTTCCCGGCATATCTGAAAAGGTGACACGTCCCACGCGTGTCCGTGTAGCATACCTTGACGAGCAGTTCCAGCCGCATGAAGAGTGGGTCGACGGCTATTTGGCGCGTGTCATGCAGCACGAGTTCGATCATTTGGACGGTCACATGTTTATTGACCGCATTTCAACATTCCGCCGCCAAATGCTTAAGAGCAAACTTTCGGCTTTTCTGAAAGGTAAAGTCAAGTGTTCCTATAAAGTAAAGACCATAAAGAAAGCTTGAGAAAGTTAATTCTTTTGCTGTCCTTGTTGCCGTTTGTCGCCAAGGCGCAAATCAATGCAGACGGGGTAATCTCCATGGGACGCAATGCGCTTTACTATGAAGATTACGTTCTGTCCATACAATATTTCAACCACGCAATAGAAGCCAAGCCTTATTTGTATGCACCATATTACTATCGGGCAGTCGCCAAGTATTACCTTGGCGATTATGTGGGTGCCATCAATGACTGTACGGCCTCGATAGAGCGCGACCCTTTCATTGACGATTGCTATCGTTTGCGGGCTATATGTCTGATAATGACAGGTGATTATCAGAAAGCCTCCGACGATTACCGCCTGCTGATACAGCGAAAGAGTGAGGATCAGGCAGTTTGGTATAATTTGGTGCTATGTCAGGCACAGCAAAAACAGTTTGCGCAGGCCGATTCAGTACTCGACAAAATGATTGTGAAGTGGCCCGGATATGCCCGTTGCTACATGCTCAAGGCTCAGATTGCCATGGAGCAAAAAGACACCATTGCAGCCGATCATCTTATCGACAGGACTTTGCAAATTGACTCTTTTTATGTCGATGCTCTGGCTGCCAAGGCAATGCTCTACATGCGAAAGGACAGTTTTGCGCGTGCAGAGCAGTATTACGACAGGGCCATCGTGCAGTCGCCACGTCAGGCCGGCTTTTTTCTGGGGCGTGCCTTGTCGCGTTATCAGCAGAATAAGTTGCGTGGAGCCATGGACGATTATAATGTGGCGCTCGATTTGGCTCCCGACAACTATCCCGGCCATTACAACCGCGGCTTGCTTCGCATGCAAGTCGGCGAGAACAATTTAGCCATAGAAGATTTTGATTTTGTATTGAAGAAAGTTCCAGATGACAGGCTGGCCTTGTATAATCGTGCCGTTTTGCACGAAAAGACAGGCAATTATCGTGCTGCCATCGACGACTATACGGCTGTATTGAAGGACTATCCCGATTTTACTGCCGGCTATGAGAGCCGTGCGAGATGCAGGCGAAAGATAGGCGACAATGCCCGCGCCCTGCAGGACGAGCGCAAGGTGACCATTGCACAGTTGGACGAGATGTATGGCCAGCGCAAGCGTACCAAACGCTATACCCGCAAGCCCAAAGAGCAAAATATAGACGAGTATCAGAACCTCGTTGTCGAGGATGAAAGCGACAATATCGCAAAATTCTATGCCAGCGACTATCGCGGCCGTGTCCAAAACAAACAAGTCGATGTGGTTCCTCAGCCTTTATATGTGCTTACGTTTCATCCGGCAGTCGGTGATGTGGTCTTCCGAAAGGACTTTGCTGCATTTGTCGAGCATCTGAATACTTCTCACCTGTTTTCCAGAAAACTTTACATAGCTTCGCGTTCCTCCGCTGCTTCCGAGCAGGAAATACGCGAACTCGACGAAGAAAACCGGCGCTTGTCCGCTGAAGTCGGCACGCATGCCGCTTCGCCTGCCCAGTCGTTTGCCCTGGCCATGCTTTCTGCCTCAAAGCGCGACTATGTGTCGGCTCTTTCCTTGCTCGACCAAACGCTTCGGCAGGATTCCCTTTTCGAGGCCGCCCTTTTCTTGCGTGCCGGAGTGAGAGCCTTGCAGCTTGAAGCCCAGGATGCATCGCAAAACGCGCAGACAAATCCTGTTCAGAACATAGAGGTTTCACGCATGCGCTACAGGCCTTTGATTGCCGATTTGACAAAGGCCATCTCTATGGATGCCGATTGTGCATACCTTTATTATAACCGCGGGTGCATCTATCAGCAGATGAAAATGTCCGACGAGGCTTTGAAGGACTACAACCGTGCCATTTCCCTGCAGCCCGATTTGGCCGAGGCCTATTATAATCGTGGCTTGCTTTATGTCGGACTGGACGATTTCCAAAAAGCCGACCTCGACCTTAGCAAGGCCGGTGAGTTGGGCCTCTATTCGGCTTACAGTCTGATAAAGCATTTCAGAAAAGCCCGGTTGCAAAAGCGTTGAAAGAAAGTTTTTTTGGTTTACTGCAATTTAGAAACGGGAAAGTTCATCCTGTTCGGAAAATAAGCTGTATTTTTGTGACTTAAACAGTAAATATCAGAACTATAATCATTAAATTAACATGAGAAGGAAAATCCTACATCTATTTCTGTTAGTGACAATGGTCGCTCCTTTTGCTTTTCAAACAGCCGGAGCCGAAACCAAGTGGCATTGGGACAAAGGTACAATCGTGGTTGACGTTCCCGAGCGTCCTGCTGGGCAAAAGAGCGCCCTGAACCTGGCAACTCCGGCGCTTCCGGTCGTACGTGTGGCTTTTGTGGGACTGGGTATGCGCGGTCCCGGTGCAGTAGAACGCTGGACACACATCAACGGCGTGCGTATCGTTGCTTTGTGCGACTATGAGAAAAGCCGTGCCGAAGCGCAGCAGGGCACTTTGAAGAAAGCCGGTTTGCCCGAAGCCGACATCTATTATGGTGCCGACGGCTATAAAAAGCTGTGTGAGCGCGACGATATCAATCTGGTCTATATTGCTACCGACTGGGTCCATCATGTTCCCATTGCCAAGTATGCTCTCGAGCACGGCAAACATGTGGCCATCGAAGTTCCTTCGGCAACCAATCTGCAGGAATGCTGGGATCTTATCAATCTGGCCGAGCAGAAGCAACTTCATTGCATGCTGCTCGAAAATTGCTGCTATGATTTCTTTGAGCTCAACACACTCAACATGGCCCAGCATGGCGTATTTGGCGAGGTGATTCGTGTGCAAGGTGCTTATCTGCACAATCTTTCCGAATACTGGCATGAGTATTGGCACAATTGGCGTCTTGACTTCAACCAAAAGCATCGCGGTGACATTTATGCCACCCACGGCCTCGGTCCTGTTGCCCAGGTTCTCAACATTCACCGTGGCGATCGCATGAAGACTTTGGTAGCCATGGATACGCGTCCTTTTACCGGCCCCGGATGTGTAAAGCAGTTTACCGGAAAGGACTGCACGGAAGAGGAGTTCCGCAACGGCGATCACACAACCACTCTGATTCGAACAGAATTGGGCAAGGTGATTGAAATACAGCACGATGTAATGAATCCTCAGCCCTACAGCCGCCTGTATCAGCTTACGGGAACAAAGGGATTTGCCAACAAATATCCTATTGAAGGCTACGCCTTGAGTGCAGGTCAGATGAAACAGTCAGGGGTGGCTCCCAAAGTCGACAATCTCAGTTCGCACAGTTTCATGTCGGATGCCGACAGAAAAGCCCTTACGGAAAAATACGAATCGCCCTTAATCAAAAAATATGGCGAAGAGGCCAAGCTCGTGGGCGGTCACGGCGGTATGGACTTTACGATGGACTGCCGTTTGGTTTATTGCCTGCAAAACGGTTTGCCCCTCGATATAGATGTCTATGATTTGGCAGAGTGGTGCTGCCTGGCCGAATTGGGCGAGCTTTCAATGGACAACAATAATGCTTCTGTCAGGATTCCCGATTTCACACGCGGTCATTGGAACGAGCAGAAAGGTTTCAAGCACGCTTATGCTTCGCCCGAGCAAGAAGCCGAAACGGCAGCAATAGCCAAGGCCTATACGCTTACGTTAAAACAAAAAGGAGCCGAAGCAGCCGAAAAGGAATTGAAAAAGCAATTGAAACTTCAGGCAAAGAAACACAAGAAGTAACAGAGGCTTTCGTATAGAATTTCATATAAGTCAAGGCCGGCATTTTGCAAAATGCCGGCCTTGACTTATTAAATTGGTGCGTCTCCTTTTAAATTCTCTTCGTCTGTTTTCCAATTCAAAAGGCATCATTCGGGCGCCTCACCGGGTGTGAATCTTATCTTGTGGATTCTGTTGAAATCAGTTTGAGCAGATATTGGCCGTATTCGTTTTTCGCCATGGGCTGTGCCACTTCACGTACTTTTTCGGGGCTTATCCATCCTTTTTCCAAGGCAATTCCTTCCAGGCAGGCCACTTTCAGTCCGGTGCGCTTCTCGATGACTTCTATAAAGGTGGAGGCTTCGCTCAGACTGTCGTGCGTTCCCGTGTCGAGCCAGGCGAAGCCGCGTCCCAGGGTTTCCACTTTCAGACGTTCCTCGTGCAGATAAGTCTGGTTGACAGTGGTGATTTCCAGTTCGCCACGCTTGCTTGGCTTGATGGTTCGCGCAATGTCCACTACATCGTTGGGGTAAAAATAGAGTCCCACAACGGCATAATTGCTCTTGGGATTTTCCGGTTTCTCTTCGATAGAGAGGCAATTCTTGTCGTCATCGAATTCGGCTACGCCGTAGCGTTGCGGGTCGGTCACCTGGTAGCCGAAAATGGTTCCCTTTCGTTCCCTTTCAGCCGTTTCGACTGCCTGGTGAAGAATGGAGGGCAATCCGCTCCCATAGAAAATATTGTCGCCGAGAATCAGACAGACATCATCATCACCGATAAAATCTCTTCCGATGATGAAAGCCTGCGCCAATCCATCGGGTGACGGCTGCTCGGCATATTCGAGGCGAATACCGAAATTGCTGCCGTCGCCCAGCAAACGTTTGAACGACGGCAAATCGGTGGGTGTCGAGATAATCAGAATTTCACGGATGCCTGCCAGCATCAATACAGAGATGGGATAATAGACCATCGGTTTATCGAAAATGGGAATCAGTTGTTTGCTGATTCCTTTTGTGATGGGGTAGAGGCGGGTGCCGCTTCCTCCGGCCAAAACGATTCCTTTCATAATAAAAAATGCTTTTTGTGGGCTGGGTGCATATCCGCCTGTAATTGAGACCGGCAATGCCGCCAACCATATTTGTTGGCAAAGATAGAAAAAAGCAGTCACAGAATACCGGCATTGTCGAATTAATTGCTAATTTTGCTACGTTATAGTCCTTTTCGGGCTGAAAACATTTGCAAGTGGCGATGATTCATAATAAACACATACAGATGAAAAAGTTTTTTTTGTTGGCCGGCGTGGCAATGGCAATGTTCGCTTCGTGCGATAAGAAGCCTGCAGGCATGATTACAGAGTCAGGGCTGAATCCTGAAGATTTTAAGGTGGAGAAAGACGGTGTGCAATCGCAGCTCTTCGTGTTGAAGAATGAGAAAGGCATGGAAGTGACGCTGACAAACATCGGCGCCCGTATCGTGTCGGTTATGGTGCCTGACAGAGACGGTAAGATGACCGATGTAGTGCTTGGTTTCGACAGCATAGGCAAATATGAGCGCATCCCTTCCGATTTCGGTGCTGCCATCGGGCGTTATGCCAACCGCATTGACAAGGGACAGATTACGGTAGAAGGAAAAACCATCCAGCTTCCGACTAACAATTACGGACATTGCCTGCACGGCGGTCCCGAAGGTTGGCAGTACAAATTTTTCAAGGCCGATCAAAAAGATCCGAAGACAGTGGAATTCACAGTTGTGTCGCCCGATGGAGAAATGAACTTCCCCGGTACGGTTACGGCAAAGGTAACTTATACCTTGACAGACGACAATGCCATCGATATAGCCTACAACGCCACGACCGACAAGGAAACCGTCATCAATATGACCAATCATTCGTATTTCAATCTTGACGGCGATCCGTCGAAACCCATCACCGATGATACGCTCTATATCAATGCCGACAAGTTTACGCCGGTTGACAGCACTTTCATGACGACAGGCGAGATAGCTTCAGTTTTCGAAACGCCGTTTGACTTTACCAAGCCAACGACCATTGGCCAACGCATAGACGAAGACAACCAACAGCTGAAAAACGGCCACGGATATGACCACAATTGGGTGCTCAACACAAATGGCAGCATCGATTCGCTTGCCGCACGCGTCATTTCGCCCGTGACAGGCATAGTACTGGACGTATATACCGACCAGCCCGGCATACAAATCTATACCGGTAACTTCCTTGACGGAACAGTTGTAGGCAAGAAAGACATTGCCTATCCGCGGCGCAGTGCCATCTGTCTGGAAACGCAGGTGTTCCCCGACAGCCCCAACAAATTTGCAAAGGGTGTGAAGGGATGGCCCACGGCCTACCTAAAGCCCGGTGAAGTGTACAGTCACCATACAATTTTCAAGTTTTCAGTGAACAAGTAAACTGTTTCTTCATAATAATATCAAGAAGCCGCATCCTTTCAATGGGAATGCGGCTTCTTCATTAGTCAAGCCTGCCAAA
>DJPH01000006.1 GCA_002439755.1 Prevotellaceae bacterium UBA6417
ATTTCATCGAACTCACGTTAATTCCTACATTGCTGTCCGATAAAACCATTTTGAATCAGGTCAAAATGGTTTTATCGGACAGCAATGATTTTGAGCAAAATTAAGGTGGATTTTTTGAATGATGGAAAAACAGCCGTTTTGAAGGGCGAAAATGCAAAAGCAGGGGAGCATTTCTGCTGGCAGAATGCTCCCCTGTTTCGGATAGGTTTATCGGGATTACCTGACGATGACTTTGCGCACGGAACCGTTGCTCATGCGGATGATGTTGATGCCTTTTTGCGGAGCGCTGATGCGTTTTCCGTCGGCACTGAAGCGGGCGATTTCTTGGGCTTCGTCTGTGGAGGCACTCTGTATGCCGGTGGCGGGAGTTACACTGACGGTAAACGAGGTTTCGGCCAGTTTTCCGTTTGAATTGACTTTAAGGGTGACGGTGGCCTTGCCTTCGCGTTTAGAAGCAATGGTGAGGCTGCCGTTTTGCACCCAGGCTTCCAGGATGCTTGGGCCGCTCACGTTTTTGACGGTTTTTACGATGGCGGCGTCGGCATTGTCGGCATCTGTTGCAAGGTTTTTCAGATCTATCGTGACCGTTGTTCCCATTTTTAGGCTGATGTCGCCGATGGGTTGGGCGATGACGGGCGCTTCATTGTCGGGGAATACGGGTATGGAGGGAAACCAATAGTTGGAAATCATGTTGTAGTCGGCAATCTTGTTACCGTCCTTGTCGGTCTTGCGGGTGATATAGGTGTTGTCGCCATAGTCATGATAAAGCGACATGTAGAGGTCGCCGGTGACAGGGTCGGGGCGCATGGAGCAGCCGTAGAGTTTCCATCCCTCGTTGTCGACGGTTTCGAGGTCGATGATTTTGGTTGTTCGGCCGGTGTTGATGTCGTATTTGAATATCTGGGTGTTGCTGAACCATGAGCTGGAGCCTCCGTTCCAATAGAGGGCGTTTTCCACATTGGAGGCGCAGAAACCGTCGGGGGTCCAGGCATACCAGGAGTTGGCGGGCGGATACAGACCGTCTTCGGGATTAATGTAAACGACGTCGGTTTGCAGAGAATGTGGGTCAATTTTTACGAGGAACGGCAGTGTTGCTCCCGAACCGCCGCTGCCTTCGGCTACCGGCACCCATATGTTGCCGTCTTTCGACATGGCAATGCTCGAGCCGGGATAGGGCAGCGAGTTCTTGTTGCCGGTGTCGATTTTCGCATCGTCGACAAGGTAGGCGTTGAACTTGTCAATGATGGCGGTAAAGTCAATGACTTTCGCAACTTTGTCTGTGGAAGGGTCGATCACCAGCACGCCTTCCGACTGGTGTACGGCAAAGACATAGTCGTCTACTCTGACCATGCTCCCCACCTGGCCGGTATAGAGGCTTGTGTTGTCACTGATGCCTTCTACTTTTCCGGTCACTTGCAATGATTTTGTGTTAAAGATGTAAATGCCGTTGGTGGTGCCGATATAGACTTTGTTTTCGTCTACTCCCAGACAGCTGCGTCCGTCGGCGATGCTTTTGCCGTCTTTTTCTGCAATGAAGGGAAGCTGGCAGATGATTTTCATGGTTTTGGCATCGCATACGGTGAATCGACCGCCGGTTACATCGGCTCCCGGGTCTTTTTCCTGTTTGGCTACGAAGTAGAAGCGGTCACCGTAGATCTGGCCGTATTGGTTGGTACAGCCCAGTTCTTTGCCGGGATTTTCTTTCTGTACCACACGGTAGGTCCATTCTCCTTCGTCGGAAAGGAAGTTGACGGTGGAATTCTGGTGTCCGTACCAGTCTTCATTGACGATGAAAACGCCTTTTGAATAGTTGTTGCTTTCTTGGGCAAACGCTAATGTCGTGCATAGAAGCACTGACAGTAAAGTGTAGATTTTCTTCATGTTTACATGTTTTTTGTGATGAATATTTGGGTTAATGATTGCTTTGTGTCGCACTGTCGTCCAGAGGATCGTCGGGTATGGAGGATTTGATTTCAATATGCAGGTCGCGTGCTCTTGCCACCTCGGTGGATGTCTCTCCCAGCCATCCGCACGACTGTCTGACTCCGGTATAGACGCGGATGAAGTCGATGCCTGGCAGATGAATGGGGGTGCCGTCCTTGTCGACCGCCCATGAAATGTCGAACGAACAGAGGTCGGCATATTCGTTGGGGTGGTTGTCCGCATAGCCCCATGGATAGGAGTAGAGCACGTAGTAGGAGCCGCTGCCGCTCTCGTCTATGCCGTTGCCGGCAAGCAGGGAGCCGCTGAAAGTCAGTTGGTCTTCCGCCATCCATTCGGGATAGTAGTTTTGCGGGTGGTAGATGTTTTTGGCGATGAATCCCTTGCCTTCGCGGTTGTCGCTCCAAACCACATAGGCGGTATCGGTGAGAAATCCGGTGTCGTCGCCGATGGGTGTGTGATTGTCGGGCCTGCTGTAGGTGATCTGATAGTTTTTGAGGGTTGAGGGCTTATAATATTCACTGCCGGCCAGCTCATACCATTCGTCATCATCCGCTTGTCCGTTGCAGTTGCGGTCGAATGCCACCATCACGATGCCCGGCTCGGATGAGCCTCCTTTTCTTTCGAGATAGTCGGGCACATCGCTGTAGAAGGCATTGCCCTTGATGTAAAAGTCTTTTTTGCCGGGCACATTGATTACTGTATGGTCGAATCCGAAGGTGACATATCCTCCATAGGCACCAAGCGTAATCATGACATCGTTAGAAAGGTCGTCTTCCGCTTTTTGACGCATTGTCTCTTCCGTGTCTCCTTTTTCGTATACGGGCATGGTGTTGACAAACTGTCCCGGAGCAGGCCGGTATTCGTAGACTTTGGCCGTGTAGGGGCTGTATTCCGTTTCTTCGTGCAACGCAGTGACGAGGAACGAATGTCTGTATCCGCGCAGACCGTCTTCGAGTTCGAAAGTAAGGTTGTATGTGCCTTCTTTTTCAGCGAGGAAAATATATTCTCTGTCGGTTGAGAGCAAGCTGTCTTGTCCGTTTTCCGTGTGTAGAATCCACCGGTAGCTGTCCCCCTTGTATGCCGGCGACAGTTTCAGCTTGCGCATGCGTTCTATGTAGTAGCTGCTGTTGAGGCCTGATGATACATTTTCTATGTCACTGCGGCAACCTGTCAATGCTATGCCCGCTAATAGGGAGGCGAAGATAAATCGGGTGAGTCTGACCATGAAGTTATTTTTTCAGAAAACACATGTGTGCCGGAATGTCGCCTGTGCGCACGCTCCATTTGCGTATTCCGTCGGGGCTGTAGCAGTGAAGGACGCCGCTTGAAACATAGTTCTTAGCATCGGTTACATAGATTTCGCGTGTCTCGGGGTGGATGTCGATGCCATAGGGTATGGTGATATCCTTTTCCGTTCCGTCGGTAATAAACTTGTCGCTGACTTGTTTTTTTGTCTTTGTGTTGACTATTCCGTATGTAATGGTGTTGGACTGTGTGTAGTTGTTCCATTCAGTTGAATAATAGTAGAGAGAATCGCCGCTGATACAAAAATTGGAACAAGGAATGTCGAGGGTGTCGGTAACTTGCATTTCATTGCGCCCTTTCTTCTTTGACAGCACAAAGAGTTTGGAAGGGATTCCTTGGTAGTCGCCGCGTGAAGTTACCCAAAGCTTGCCTTCTGTGTCGGCTTTTATATGATGAAGGTTGATGGCAACGGGTATTTTTTCTACCTGTTTGAACCCGTCGATTTCGACAACGGAAACCGTGTTGTCGTAATTGGGAGCCATGTATCCGCCTGAATTGGCCACATAAATGTAGTCACCTACTATTTCCAATTCGTCGGGCTGATAGCCTACGGTGCATTTGGCTGTAGGCTTCAGTGTGAGAGTGTCGATTTTGTAGACGGCACCTTTTACGGCGTTCGGATTGTTCAGCTGCACGGGGCCTACATAAGAGGATACATAGGCAAAGCCACGATGAAAACGGATATAACGGCAATTGGGGATGTTGATCTGGCCTATGCGTCTGCCAGTATAGGCATTCATTACTTCAATCTTGTTGGAGCAGTTGACCACGACATAGAGACGGGAACCATAGATGCGAATGTCATTGCCCACATCGCCCAGTTCCTTTATGACATTGGGGTTGCGCTCGGAGTAGAGATTGCGGACATAGTAGCCGTGAACGTAATCCAAATAATCGAGCGTACATTTGTTGGAGCCCATGTTGCCTTCATTGACAAGATACATGCCTATGATGTTCTGACCTTCTTTCATTCCGATGGGGAGTATTTCGTATTGGGTCGGAACGACGACTTCATCTTCGCGGCATCCGGCGGCCAAAAGCGTTGTCAATAGTATGAAAATTACATTTCTTGTCATAACTCGAAGCTGAAAGTTATCCGATAGTTGCGTTTCGGCATGGGATAGTTGAGTATCACATCGTAGTCCTGGCTGAACACATTGTTGATTTCAAGAGTGATCTTGGCCGTATATTTGTTCCAGCTGAGGGATTTTACCAAAGAGATATCACTTGTGTACCATGGCTGCGTATGGTTGTAAATGATGTTTTCCTGTTGGTTGTACCGCTCGCCGGTATAGATGAAACTGTAGTTGAAATTCCAGGATTTCCATTCGGCTTGCAATATGGCTGAACCGCTATGCCATGGAATGTAAGGTATCTGATCGCGATAGTAAGTGTCTGATCTTTGAGTGACATCAATGGCTTCCTGATAAGTGTACTGGATTTTTCCACGGACAAACAACTCGTCAACCGGATTAACGGTCATGTCGGCTGAAATGTCGGCTCCTGTAATCCTGACCCGTCCGAGGTTGAGCATCGTCCAGCGGAACTGTGCTCCTTTCGGGTAGGCAATGATTTTGTCATGAACGAAATTGCGGTATCCGTCAACTTGAATGCCCCATTCAGTCAGGAAGCCCTTGTGACGTTTGCTTTTGTAGGAAATTCCAAGGTCGTATTGCGTGGTGCTTTCGGGCTTGAGCCGGGCATTTCCCATTTCCGCGTAGTAGAGGTCGTTGAATGTCGGCATGCGGAAGCTCCTTTTTGCGAAACCGCGCAGCATGAATCCGTAATGTTTGAAAGGACGGTAGGAAAGAAACAGAGCTGGTGTCCATACCTTTTTGTCATCGGGTGATTGGGCCAGCCGCGTTTTGTCGTGTATGTAACTGAATGCCATGCTTCCCTGTGCTTTCAAAGGTCCGACATGCAGGGCTGTGGCCAACGATCCGAGATGTGTCCAACGGGTGGGGTATACAAACCCGATCATGTCGGCATCCATTTGGTTCCATTGCAGGTCGTATGCGGCCGAAATGTCCCACGTGCGAGTAATGTTGTAGAGGTGGGAAGTGGAAAGGTAAAGTTCTTTTTGCCTATAGACATTGTCAATTCGCGCAACGGTGGTGTCCTTGTTTACATATTTGGTAAGGTAATAGGCATATTTTCCTGTGAACTGTGCATGATATCTTTTGCCGAAATCCTTGACAATGCGTCCTTGAGCGAAAGAATTATTGTCCCATATGCGCTCTCCCCGCCGCCAGACATTGTTTACGATGGCTCCCGGAACACCGCGTTCGGATGTGTAATTATAGGCCTTAAACATCCAAGAACCTTGCTGCAAATCACCGAACAAAGAGCCTTCAAGCCGTGTTGCCCGAATGTCTCCATTTTGTCTGACGGCAGTGGTGTCGTAGACTATTTCACCGGTTTTTACAGCGCGTCGCTTGTAGCGGAATTTGTATTTGCCGCTACTGCTGACCCATTCACCGCTAAACGAGGCTCTTACTTTTTCGGAAAATTTGAAGTCCATGAGCAATGACGGGTTGACCAAGTCAAAAGATCCGCTTTTCAGCGTGGCTTTAAAGTGATAATCTTTTCCGTTGTCGAATTCAGGCTTGCGTGTCCATAAATATACGGACCCGGCTGATGCAAAATCTTTGGCAGGTTGGAAGATTTCGCTTTTTTGGCCGTTGTAGAGCTGTATTTCCTGCATGTTGTCCAATGAAAACATACCAAGGTCCACTTGTCCGTTCTGGGCATTCGAAAGTTGTATGCCGTCATAGAATATGCCAACATGATTCGTACCCATGCTTCGTATATTGATGGTCTTGATGCCGCCTATGCCGCCATAGTCTTTTATCTGGACGCCCGAAAAATAGCGCAGGGCATCGGCTACGTTTAAGCTGTTCATGCGTTGAAGTTCCTTTCCGCGCAAACGTTGGGAGGGGATGGTTTCATTCCGGCGGGTGGCAGTTACTACCACATCTTTCAACCGTTTCTCTGTACTATCAGACAATACGGGCTCTTGTGCCGAAGCGGCAATAAAAGGTATAAGCAACAATAAAACGGCAATATGCTTTCTGTTTCTATACATCAGGATGGATATTGACGCATGCGGAGGCCATACTGATAGAACACGAAAAGATATGGCATGACCGTACCTTACGTTTTATCAAGCCCGTGACCCCGCAGGCATATAACAAAACAGATCTGGCAGGTCTTCTGACTTGTCCCTATCCTCTCGCGTCTTCCCGGAATGAAATCCAGTGACGTATTGCTGCGACGGATTAATTATGAGACTTACAGCAGCGGGTACTGTTCCGGACTTGCACCGGATTCCCTTTTCATTCGCCCGTAGGAAAGCGGGCAAAAACCATTTCTTGGCTGCAAAGTTACATAAAAAATAACGACAAGGAACTTTACTCTTGAATGTTTTGCGGCAATCGCAGGGTTTTGCTGCGTTCCTTTTTAAATTTGCAACATCCGCATTTTGATTTGAAGCCTTACTCTTTAATCTGTATGGTGCCGTTTCAGATTATTCTATAAGGCCGTGCGCCCGACTTCCGTTCTGATACTGAAAATATATTCAACCCGGAAACATAAAAATGCACCGATACATGCCGTAGATGAATCAAATGACAACTAAAACGCACAAAATAGGTTTGTAGTGTGCAAAAATCTGCATTTTCTTGCGTTATTTCTTGGTCATACAAATATTTAGTTCTAATTTTGCAAGCCTAATTGAAAAAATACAATCATAAAACTAACAATTATGTCAGAAATCGAATCTAAAGTAAAAGCTATCATCGTAGATAAGCTGGGCGTAGACGAAAGTGAAGTAAAGAATGAATCAAGTTTCGCAAACGACTTGGGTGCAGATTCTTTGGACACTGTAGAATTGATTATGGAATTTGAAAAAGAGTTCCACATTTCTATACCTGACGATCAAGCAGAAAAAATTTCCACAGTAGGTCAGGCAATAGAATACATCGAAGCCAATACAAAATAATCCCGGTTCCTCTTTAGAAATGGAATTAAAGAGAGTAGTCGTAACAGGCGTTGGTGCGCTTTCCCCTTTAGGCAACACAGCTTCCGAGACTTGGGAAAATGTAAAAGCAGGAAAAAGCGGTGCCGGCCCTATTACCCATTTCGACTCTACCTTGTTCAAGACCCATTTTGCCTGTGAAGTGAAAAACTTCAATGGTCGCGACTATATTGATCGCAAGGCTTGCAACAAGATGGATCTTTACACGCAATATGCCATCGTAAGTGCGATGGAAGCGGTGAAAGACTGCGGCGTAGATCTCGAATCGGTCGACAAAAATCGAGTAGGCGTAATTTACGGAGTAGGCATTGGAGGTATCCATAGCTTTGAAGAAGAAGTCGGTGCAAACGCGCTCCATGCGGCAGATGGACCCAAGTACAGCCCTTTCTTTATACCGAAAATGATAGCCGACATCGCAGCCGGCCATATCTCCATCATGTATGGGTTTCATGGGCCGAACTTCGCGACGGTTTCGGCATGTGCTTCGAGCACTCACGCATTGTCAACATCGTTAGACTTGATTCGTTTAGGCAAGGCCGATATGATTGTTGCCGGTGGTGCCGAAGCGGCAATCTGGCCTACAGGCGTTGGCGGCTTCAATGCAATGCATGCCATTTCAACGCGCAACGACGATCCCGAAGGGGCTTCGCGCCCGTTTAGCGGCAGCCGTGATGGCTTCGTAATGGGCGAAGGCTCAGCATGCCTGATACTTGAAGAATTGGAGCATGCCAAGGCTCGTGGTGCAAAAATCTATGGCGAAGTTGCCGGAAGCGGCATGTCGGCTGATGCATACCATATCACGGCATCGCATCCCGAAGGCTTAGGAGCCGTACTTGTGATGGAAGAAGCATTGCGTGATGCAGGCATGAAGCCCGAGGATATCGATTACATCAATGTGCATGGCACATCGACACCGGTTGGAGACATATCGGAAGTGAAAGCCATACAAAAAGTCTTTGGCCAGCATGCATATAATTTGAACATCAGTTCGACAAAGTCGATGACAGGTCATCTGCTCGGCGCTGCCGGTGCAATGGAAGCATTTTTCAGCCTGATGGCCGTAAAAGAAGATGTGGTTCCACCAACCATCAATCACGCAGACGATGACAAAGATCCGCAAATTGATTACAATTTGAACTTTACGTTTAATAAAGCTCAGAAACGCGAGGTGCGTGCAGCGTTGAGCAATACATTCGGTTTCGGTGGCCATAATGCTTGCGTGATAATCAAGAAATATGCTGAATAATAATTCTTTGTGCAGATAAAACAATGAATTTATTTCAGAATGCTATAAAGTTCCTCTTTCCTTCGCGGAAAGAGGAACTTTATTTGCCTTTGAAAAGAATCCTGACTTTTTCGCCCCACAATATAGAGCTTTACAAGCAAGCCTTGTTGCATAGGAGCATGTTGAAGAAAGACGACTATGGGCATGTGATAAACAACGAGCGTTTAGAGTTTTTGGGGGACGCAATAATAGAAGCCGTTGTCAGCAACTATCTCTTCAGAAAATATGGAAACGAGCAGGAAGGTTTTCTCACCACCATGCGAAGCAAGATGGTGCGTCGCAGCACATTGGGACAGATTTCAAAGAAAATAGGCCTTGATCAGTTAGTGAAACGCTGCATTTCGGTAGAATCGCACAACTGTTACATAGGAGGCAATGCATTTGAAGCTTTGGTCGGTGCAGCCTATTTGGATCGTGGCTATGGCTGTTGCCAGCGTTTTTTTGTCAGTCTTATTGAGCGCGGCTATTTAGATACGAACAGATTGGAACGAAACGAACAGAATTTTAAAAGCCGTTTGCTAGAGTGGGGACAAAAATATCATTTGAATGTTGAATTCAAAACCGAAATTCTTGGTGAACCTTCAACCGAGAAACTGCCGCCGTTTGTAGCAAGAGTCATAGTAGAAGATCATGTAATGGGAAAAGGGCGTGGTTTTTCCAAAAAAGAAAGTCACCAACAAGCTGCAAAGCGTGTTTTGCAGCGTCTGCGCGAAAATAGCCGTGTAGGTGCCCATATCATAGAGGATCGCTACATGCGGCATGTTGTAGAGGACATTTTTGTCGGCCGGTAACAGGAAGAAAGAAAGACTACAGGAGCGTGATGCCTTGTGCCGGAATAAAGACAGGCATCGAGCCCTTAAGAGAAAGAGCAAAATGGCTAAAATAATAGGCCTTTAGGACAATTTAGTTCGCATAATTTGGAGATAGATGAATTTTGTCCTAATTTAGCGGCTGATTTTAGACACACTGCAGCTGAAGAAAGTTTTTCGCGGCTTGAAGACTCAACTCATAACAATATATTAAAATGATTACTGGTAAATCCTCAATGGTTTTAGATTGGAAGAACAGACTTTTGGTCTTTCTGTCCGTAGTATTAGTGGCGAGTGGGAACTTGTGCCTTCGCGCTCAGAAAATTGATCAGTACAAGACTCCCGAAGGTCGGTTGATACAGCTGCGTAATCAACTGGAAAAAGCTCAAAATGTCGGGACCCAGAAAAAAATATTGCAGGAAATCGGTCAAACAGGAACATTTATCGGAATGACCACTGCTGCCAAATTTTTAAATGTAAAAGGTCTGGAAAAAACAGCAGCACAAGCTGTAGCTGATATAGCCCTTAAACATAAAGAATATGACGGTATAAATACGCGCCAATGGCTTGTTCAATCAATGGAGATTCTCGGCGGAAGTAGCCGGAAGGCAATTGAGGAGTATCTGCAAGGAACATCAAAGGACGAAGCCGGCTTTGTTTCTATCTTCAATGGAAAAGATTTAAGTGGTTGGAAAGGCTTGGTGGAGAATCCTATCAAGCGTGCAAGCATGACATCGGATGAACTGGCTAAAGCTCAAGTGAAAGCAGATGAAACAATGCGCAAGGACTGGAAAGTGGAAAACGGCCTATTGGCTTATGTGGGAAGTGGATTTGACAATATATGCACCGTAAGACCCTATGCGGATTTTGAAATGTATGTAGATTGGAAGCTCGACCCAAATGGCAAAGAACCTGATGCCGGCATCTATCTAAGAGGTACACCTCAAGTACAAATCTGGGATATTGCGCGTGTCAATGTAGGTGCACAGGTAGGCTCAGGCGGATTATACAACAATCAAAAGCATGAAAGCAAACCATTGCAAGTCGCAGACAATAAGTTGGGAGAATGGAATAGTTTCTATATAAAAATGGTTGGCGACAAGGTAACTGTAAAGCTTAATGGTGTTACTGTGGTCGATAACGTGGTACTTGAAAACTATTGGAATCGGAACCTGCCAATATTCCCTGTTGAACAGTTGGAGTTGCAGGCACATGGTAGCCTTACATACTTTAGAGACATCTATGTGAAAGACTTGAAGTAGGAGAGATAAATTGGTTAAAGCACAAATTATATTCACCCAAATATGAAGACGAATAGAAGGACGTTCTTAAAAACGTTGGGCGCAGCAGGAATATTTTCAATAGTTCCGCGCCACGTGTTAGGAGGAAACGGTTATGTTCCCCCTAGTGACCAACTGACAAAGGGTATCATTGGTGTTGGTGGAATAGGAAAATCTTCTTACCATTTCACCAGTGATAAAGCCTGCAAGTTGGTTGCGGTTTGCGATGTAGACAAACGGCATTTGAAACAAGCCGTGGACATGGCAAAACAAAGGTTTAACGAAGACGTAAAAACCTATCACGATTTTCGGGATTTGATCAAAGACCCGAATGTCGATGTTGTCCATATAGCAACGCCACCTCATTGGCATGCCTTGATGGCCGTTGAAGCAGCTAAGGCAGGAAAAGATATTTGGTGCGAAAAACCAATGACGAGAACCATCGGTGAAGGAAAGCGTGTAATTGAAGCTGTACAGCGTTACAATCGTATATTCCGTTTGAACACGTGGTTCCGTTTCAAAGACACATTCTACGGCTTAGGCACTACCGTGCAACCTTTAAAGAAACTTGTGGATAGTGGCATGTTGGGCTGGCCCCTTAAGGTAACTGTGTCCGGAACAACCGGCTTTACATGGAAATTCTTTTGGGTAGGAAAAGAAAATCTTGTTCCAGAACCCGTGCCACAAGAGCTGGATTATGATATGTGGCTGGGTCCGGCACCTTATAAACCATACAACGTGCACCGTGTTCACCAAACATTCCGTGGTTATTGGGATTATGATGGCGGTGGTCTGACTGACATGGGGCAGCATTACCTTGATCCCATCCAATATTTGCTGAACAAAGATAATGACTTCCCTGTTAAAGTGGAAGTTGAAGCTCCTCAGCAGCATCCAGATGCAGTAGGTATTTGGAGAAGAATTGTCTATACGTATGAAGATGGCTGCCAAATTGTATTGGAAGGTGAAGGCTATGAAAGCAAAGGGCATACTCCATATATTGAAGGCCCGAAAGGAAAAGTATATAAGGGATTTGAATGTACTATACCGGATGTCATGAACAAACTTGCAGAGTTCCCGGATCCGGAACCTCAGAGAACAGACTTTATTGAGTGCATCCGTACTCGTCAGAAATTCGCTCTTAATGAGGTGAACGGTCATCACAGTTGTACATTGGTTAATCTCGGTGCCATAGCTCTTCGCTTGGGGCGTCAAGTTTTGAATTTCAATCCTAAGACACAAACGTTTATTGGCGATGATGCGGCCAATGCTCTGATAAATCAACCTATGCGTGGGCCTTGGCAGATTTAATGTTTTACCAATTAATCATGATACAAAAATGAAAAGAGGAAAATACTCCATACTACTGCTGGTCTTCTTATTGTGTTTTGGCGTGACTGCATACGCACAAACAGATAGTCGCCAACGTACACCTGAAACCGTTATTACTGATGGCTTGGCTCAATTGCCGGCCCAGACCTCCAAGGCTTATAATGAGGTAATAGGAGAGATGGCTGCAACAGGCCAAACGGGTATTCAAATGCTTGCGGGGATGTTGAAACCGGCTGACAAAGCAAAAAATGCAACATTTGAATATGCGATTAATGGTATTGTCAATTATGTATCTGCAGCCGGCAAAGAGAGCATGCGTGATGGTATCCGCAAAGGCCTTATTACCGGGTTGGATAAATGCACGGACAATGCCAATAAAGCGTTCTTGATGACTCAGCTTCAGAAACTTTCGACAGTCGCAGAAGTTCCTGTTTTTGAAAAATATCTGAGCGATTCTTATTTGCAGGATTATGCCGTGCGTGCGCTTGCATCAACACCGAATATCGACAATGAAATTACGAGCTTGATTAAAAGCGGAAAAGCACCTAAAAGTTCGTTAGCTTATTTGGCATATTTCAAAAAGTTGAAGGGCGTTGAGCCGATACTTTTGGAGTGGGCAAAAAGTGGTGACGACAAGACTTTGTCTGCTGTTTACAATGCTTTGACGGTATGTGGTTCAACGGCATCGATAAAGACCTTGCAGTCTGCTGCAAAAGCAGAAGGATATAAATTAGAGCCTACCAGCGCAACGGATGCATATCTGCAATTGCTGGATAATTTGTATGATAATCAGACAGTGTCGAAGGCTGCGAAAGAACTTCTGAAAAATGATAAGCAAGCCATTCGCTGTGCTGGTTTGAAACTGTTGCTCAAATCTGATCGTAAGAATGTTGCTAAAAATATTCTGAAAGCATTGAAGGATAATAATATCCAATATCGGAATACAGCACTGTCTTATGCCAAACAATATGCCGGTAATGGTATTTTCAATACAGTAGCTTCAAAATTCAAATCATTCCAAGCTGGTACGCAAACTGATATCGTACGTTGGTTGGGTAATAATCATGTTGCCGATCAAACCGATTTGGTTGTGAATGCAATGAATTCTGAAAATGAAGAATTGGCAATTGCTGCAATTCAGGCTGCTTCAAAGATTGGAGGAGGAAAATCCCTCACAGGTTTAGTCGGCATGCTTGCTAAAGGTGGAAAGAAGACGGAAGCCGCTGTCAAAGCGTTCTTATCGTTCAATGGAAATATCTCCAATGGCGTATTGTCCGCATTGAATTCAACAGACGCAAATGTGCAGACTGCTGCACTTAAGTTAGCTTCTGCGCGTCGTATATACAGTGCATATGGTAAGGTGATTGAACTTACCAAATCTTCGGATGCTACAATTAAGAATGCTGCGTATGACGCTCTTAAGGGTGTTGTTAAATCAAATAATTTTGGTGACCTCTGTAACATGTTGGAAAATTCAACGGGTGACGCGACTGCAAAATTGCAAGCAGCAGCCAAGAGTGCTATTCAAGATCAAGCTGCCGACCAACAGTATAATTTGGTCGCTGCTCGTTTGACCAATAAATCAAAAGCTGCCTTATATTATCCACTTTTAGCTCAAGCCGGAAATTCTCAGTCAATTGCTAAATTGCAGCAAGAATATGCAGACGGCAGTTCAAAGGATGCCGCTTTTAATGCATTGCTCCAAGTAAACAATTCAGAGATGATAGATGTGTTATATAAATTGGCCAAAGAAAATCCGTCTTCCAAAGATGCCATACTTACACGCTATTTGACTTTGGTGAAAAATGCCGGAAAATCAGAAGTGGAAGCATATCTGCTTTATAGCCGGGCATTGGATTTAGGCCCTTCAGCAAAGGTGCAAAATTCTTTTGTAACAGCATTGGGCAGCAGTAGGATTATTCCGTCATTGATGCTTGCCGCAAAATATTTGAATAACCAGGCTACGAGCGTGGCTGCTGCTTCTTCGATTCGTGAAATCGTGTCGAAAGTTGCCGGTTTGCAGAAAGGGACAGAAGTAAAGGCTATTATTGAAAAGGCAAAGGCCGTTTTCCAGGCCGAAAAAGATAAAGGAGATGCCGATGCCGGTTATGCAGTAGACGATTTAGCTGGTATACTTGCCAAAATAGATGCAACAGGAGGTTTCAAGATTGCATTGGATAAATCCGACAATGGCTTTAAGAAGGATGGGCCGTATGAAAACTTTGAGATGTTCTTTGAGTGGGATGCAACAGGTTCTCCTGTATTGAGTTTGCGCTCAATGCCAATTGTCAAGCTTCAGAAATCAGGAATCTCATATGTTTATGGCGATAAGAAAGTTGCAGCTAAAGATGGTTGGAATCTTATTTATGTTAAGATGCTCAATGATCGCCTTTTTGTAGAAGTGAACGGCCAAACTGTGGCTCAAAATGCCATTGTAAAGAATGTGCCTGAAACGAAAGCTGCATTCGTAAATGGTGCTATTCAGCTTGCAGCGGGAAACAAGGGCGAAAATGTATATGTCCGCAACTTCTACCTGAATGAACTTCCTGCTACACCTGTTTTCAAACTTTCTCCCGAAGAGGCAAAGCAGGGCTTTGAAGTCCTTTTTGACGGACGTTCGTTGGATAAATGGCATGGCAACACAGCCGCTTATGTTCCTGTGGATGGGAATATCTATGTAACAGCTCGCTATGGTGGAAATGGTAATTTGTATACAAAGAAAAACTATAGTGACTTTATATTCCGTTTTGAATTCTACTTCGATGTTCCTGCCGTAAATAATGGTATCGGAATCCGTACTGGTAAAGATGTGACTGGTGTTGATGCTGCTTATCAAGGTATGGAAATCCAGGTTCTTGACCATGACGATCCTGTATACCAGGGCTATCCATTTGGATATACGGGCCTTCGTCCTTATCAGAACCATGGTGCTGTTTACGGTGTAATAACCCCTGAGCATATTGATTTCGGGCCGATCAAGCAATGGCATACAGAAGAAATCAAAGCTATTGGTGACCGTATCACCGTAACCGTAGATGGAAAGGTTATTCTTGACGGTAATATACGCGAAGCATGTCAAGGCCATAATGTTGCTCCAGATGGTGGAACAAAGAATCCTTATACGCTTGACCATAAGAATCACCCCGGTCTTTTTAATAAAGAAGGTTATATCAGTTTCTGTGGTCATGGTGCCGGTGTTAAGTTCCGCAATGTCCGTGTTCTTGATTTGAGTAAAAAGGCTGCCAAAGCTAAAAAGTCAGCCAAGACCAAGAAATAATAGATGATTGTAAAGAAAGAAAGCATATCAAAGCCGACTTCGATAGTTGCTATCGGAGTCGGCAATCGTATGCGTACCTATATGCACTACGTGCTGGAGCATCCTGAAGAGGTCGAGTTAAAAGCTGTCGTGGAACCTGACCCTATACGGCGTAATGCCATGGGAGATTTGTTCCACATTCCACAAGAAAACCGCTTCAACAATTATGACGACTTTTTCAAGAACCCAGTTCCTGCTGATGCTATTATTATTTGCACACCTGAATGCGAGCACTATCGTCCCAGTATGATGGCTCTTGCGCTGGGCTATCATTTATTACTTGAGAAACCCATTGCGCAAACTTATAAACAGTGTGTCGATATAGCTGAGGCGGCAAAGAAGGCCGGACGTATAGTCAGCATCTGCCACGTATTGCGTTATCATCCATGCTTCTTAAAGATTAAAGAGCTAATCGATTCAGGCGATTTAGGCAAGATAATATCAATAAACCACACTGAAGGTGTGGGGTTGGATCGTGACACACACAGTTATGTGCGCGGTATCATGAACCGGGAGAAAGAAAACAATCCTATGATACTGGCCAAGTGCTGTCATGATGTAGATTTCTTATTGTGGATTTTAGGTCAAAAATGCCGCCGACTTACATCTTTTGGATCTCTTCGTTGGTTTCGCCCGGAAAATGCACCGGATAATTCGGCTGATCGTTGCGTCTATTGTTCCGTTGAAGGCAAGTGTCCTTATTCAGCTGTAGACCTTTACTGGCGCCGTCGTGAGTGGATTAAAAACTTTGATATTCCCAAGGGTAGTACCATAGAAGACGTTATCCAAAAAGAATTGCATGAGGGCATTTATGGGCGTTGCGTTTTTCATTGCGATAATGACGTGGTAGACAATCAAATTGTGGCAATGGAAATGGCTGACAACGCTCTTGTAACGTTATCTATGGATGTGTTTACGCAGCGTGATTTTCGTACTACGGATATTAAGATGACAGAAGGGGAAATTTTCTGTGATGAAAAAAAGGTAATTGTAACTCATTTCAAAGACCATCATCAGGAAGTTTTCGATTTTTCAGACACCGTCAGCCAACATTATCATGCCGGTGCAGACCTGAAGATTGTGGAGGATTTCATTCATGCAGTGCAGGGACGCTTGAAAGAGCTGCCAACATTGATAGAAGATTCTTTGGAAAGTCACCATATCTGTTTTGAAGCCGAACGAAGCCGTTTAACCGGCCAGACTGTAACTTTCTGAAAGAAAAAACAAATATAGCAACGGCTATGCAATCGAAAAAGAATGCATAGCCGTTGTTTCTTTGCTCTAAAATAACGTTGCCGGAAGTAATCAGAATGTGTCAAAGCAACATTCCTCAAATAGAGGAGCATATGCTTCTTCTAAATCACCGATTGCCTCTTCCGGGCTAAGTCCTTGTGCGTTCGTTCCGTTTTTAGTGTCAATCGCGATGAAGCAACCGTCGTCTGTTGCTTCGATATCAATGTCTTCTTCGTCAATAAAATCAAACATGTTCAGCTACTTTTTTCATCTGCAAAGTTCTAATGTTTCTGTTACAAATGTATTGCAACAGAATTACGTTCTTATGATACGGATTATTTGCGCAGCGTGTAGCGGCCGCCTGTTATTTGTTCTATTGTCAATTGCTTATAAACAATAGTGTAATCAGCTTGATGCGTAGATTCTTCAAATATGAATCCTATAGTATTGTTCTTTTGCAAGATTAGCTCGGAATAGGCACTTCCTATGTTGGAACATTGTAAACGGCCTTCCCAATTGGCGGCAATAGCTTCCGGTGTGGCATAGTCGTTTTCAGAAATCAATGGTTTGTAGTAGATGCCTACGTTTGTTCGTCCTTTTCCAAACGGTACTGACTGCAATAATAAGTGCGCTTTCTTACCATCAGTATTTCGCTTTACAGGAACAATCAAAACTCCGCCATTACAACTGTTTCCTTCTGCATTAATTCCATTGTTTTTGGCCGAAGAGTATGCGGCTTTGCTCCAAGTTCCTGTCTGTTTGTTGCCTTTTGTATAGCTGAAAATGTTAAAAATGCGCCCGTTCCCTGCTCTGCTGCTTAACAGGATATCTCCATTTGGCAGTTCTGCGCATTTCGGTTCATCACCTTGCGGTGCAGGAAAATCTTCGGCTGTTCCAAGAATGCTCCATGTTTTTCCGAAATCATCCGAATATATAACGCGGTTTCCGTTTGGCCGTGCGCATAGTGCTGCATATATGCGTTTTGCCGTCCCTGCTTTTAGCTGTCTGCTTTGAAGCATTTTTCCACTGCCAACGAAAAGAGATTCGACAGTCCCTTTCGAGCATCCGTCAAAGAGAGAGTAGATTTCTTCTGTAATCTCTTCCGGTTTGGTCCATGTCTCACCTCCATCGTAGCTGTACATACGTGCCACGCGGTTGGGATTCTTACGCGTTGTAGTCGGAGCAGTATAGACCGTATTCCCTCTTACGCACAACAGCAGAACTGTATTGCTTTTGTCGTCGGCGACCAAGGTCGCATCGCCAAAACCGCAATCACTGTTCCCTTTTATACCACTTCCTTTGGCATGACTCGTTCTTTCTTCCAGGTTTTTCCATTGTCATCAGACAGGCGCGTATGAAGGTCAATTCGCCCAAATCCTATGTCAAATCCGCAATAACGGTAGTCGGCAACAGCAATGATTCTTCCTCGTTTTGTCTGAGTAATTGCGGGAATCCGGTAGGGTACTTTTTGAGGTAAGCTTGTAAACAATTCTGTTGCTGTCGCAGAGCCTTTCGAAGTAGATTCGGGCGTGCGGCAAGAATATGGCAGAACCGGCAGAAACAATAGAATTATGAAACCATAAATTTGCCGCAAAACTGCTGTAGCCTTATTTGTAATCATACGCGTGGCGCGGATAATCAATGGTATAGTGAAGTCCGCGGCTTTCTTTCCGTTCTATGGCTTGTCGTGTGACAAGGTAGCCCACATTGATGGCGTTACGCAGTTCGCAAATGTCGCGTGTGGCCTTTACTCGTTTGAACAGCTCTTCCGTTTCTTCATAGAGCAAATCCAAACGTGTCCATGCGCGATGCAGGCGTAAGTTGCTGCGTACAATGCCTACATAATTGGACATGGTTTGCCCGACTTCCCGCATATCTTGTTTTATCAGTACTTTCTCTTCATTGGTCATTGTCCCTTCGTCGTTCCACTCGGGGATGTCATCGTTAAACGAATACGAATCAATTACTTCTTGTGTGTGGCGGGCTGCTGCGTCAGCATAGACTACTGCTTCAATCAGCGAGTTGCTGGCCAAACGGTTTCCTCCATGCAATCCGGTGCACGAACATTCACCAACGGCATACAGGCGATGGATGGAGCTTTCTGCGTTCAAATCAACGGCAATGCCACCACACAGATAGTGGGCACAAGGACAAACAGGAATATATTCTTTAGTGATGTCAATGCCAATGCTCAGACACTTATGGTAGATATTCGGGAAATGATGTTTGGTTTCTTCGGCATTTTTGTGTGTCACATCCAAACATACATGGTCCAAACCATGAATTTTCATTTCTTTGTCAATGGCCCGAGCCACAATGTCGCGAGGTGCAAGGCTAAGCCTCTTGTCGTATTTCTGCATGAACTCTTCTCCGTTGGGCAACCGCAAAATCCCGCCATATCCGCGCATGGCTTCTGTTATCAGAAAGGCCGGATGTGTCTCTCCGGGATGATAGAGTGCCGTTGGGTGGAACTGGACAAACTCCATGTCCTTTACGGTTGCTTTGGCACGATAAGCCATGGCAATGCCATCGCCTGTGGCAATGTCGGGGTTTGTGGTCGAAGCATAAATCGCCCCAATTCCACCTGTGGCAAGTAGCGTTATTTTTGACAGGAAAGTATCCACTTTGCCCGTGTCTGGGTCTAAGATGTAGGCTCCGTAGCATTCAATGTCGGGTGTGCGTCGCGTAACCTTGACACCTAAGTGGTGCTGTGTGATGATTTCCACGGCAAAGTGGTTTTCCAAAACTGTAATGTTCGGGCTTTTCCGAACAGCGGCTATCAGTCCGCGTTGTATCTCAAAACCCGAATCGTCGGCATGGTGCAGGATGCGAAATTCGCTATGGCCTCCTTCACGGTGCAAATCAAACGTCCCGTCTGCTTTCTTGTCAAAGTTTACTCCCCATTTTACAAGGCGTTCAATTCCGGCCGGAGCGTTTTCAACCACTTGCTTGACTGCTGCTGGGTCGCTGATGTAGTCTCCGGCAACCATCGTGTCGTGGATGTGTTTCTCAAAATTGTCTTTTTCCAGGTTGGTTACGGAAGCTACTCCACCTTGTGCCTTTGCCGTATTGGCTTCATCGATGGAAGTCTTGCATACCAAGGCAACTTTTCCTTTTCCAGACTCTGCCACTTGCAAGGCATACGACATTCCGGCAACGCCGGAACCGATGACTAAGAAGTCGAATTTACGAATCATTTTTTCAAGTTTTGTACCTACAAAAATACAAAAAGGTGTAATTACGCAACGTGGGAAGACTTGGAAATTTGTAATTTTGCATCAATTAGATAGGCAAAGAGTGCTATTTGGCACGTGCCGTATTAATTCATCTGATAAATGAAAAAAACAGTGGAAGGCTTTGCTTTGGCAATGCCTGTCTTTTTTTGTATAGTGTATGCCTGCCTCTTTCAGGTGTATGTTGCGGCTTCTGTTCCATCGTGCTTGCCGGCAAATGTATGTGATACGGCTGAAATTCAGAATGTCCCTGTAGATTCGGCAGGCATTGATTCAACAGATGTCTTGTCATGGTCTCAATCCTTACAGGCCTCGCTCGACGAGTTGGCCGGCAGTGATATGTTCCAACGTTCCCAGTTGGGTTTGTATGTCTATGATTTGACGGCCGATTCAGCCATTTATGGCTTTGGCCAGCGTCAGTTGATGCGCCCCGCTTCTGTTCAGAAACTGTTTACCACGGTCACGGCCTTGGCCGATTTGGGCGGATCCTTTCAGTTTGTCACTCGTTTCTATATGAACGGAGCAGTCAACGACAGCATCTTTAGTGGTGATTTATACTTGAAAGGCGGTTTTGATCCACGATTCGGCAATGACGACATGAATGCATTCATCGAAGTGCTGATGGAACGCGGAATCAGACAAATAGATGGCCGCATTTTTTCGGATATGTCGTTGAAAGATACTTTGAAATGGGGCGAAGGATGGTGCTGGGATGACGATGAGAGGATATTACGGCCTTTGCTCTATAACGGCAAAGACATTTTCATGATGAAATTCTATGAAAAGTTGGACGAAAATGGCATTGCTCATCCTACGGCCTACACCGAAAAGCAAGTACCGCAGGATAGCGTCACTTTGCTGGCCGAACGCAGCCATACTGTCGACCAGATATTGATGCGGTTGCTAAAGAATAGCGACAATCTGTATGCCGAAGCCTTGTTTTATCAGTTGGGCGCGATGGAGGATGCCCATTATCCTTCGGCCCGTGTTTCAGCCGGTAAAGTCAATGCCTTGATACGGTCGTTAGGGTTTGATCCTGATGATTATAACGTGGCAGACGGGTCGGGATTGTCGTTATACAATTATACGACTCCCGAGCTTGTTGTGCAGCTGCTTCGTTATGCGTGGAAACGCAACAATATTTATCTCCATCTTTTTCCTGCTTTGCCTATTGCAGGTGTCGATGGAACTTTGGAACGCCGCATGTGTTCAGGCAATGCATTTTCTAACGTACATGCCAAGACCGGAACGTTGCGAGGAGTGAGTACACTGGCGGGCTATGCCACTGCTTCCAACGGGCATATGATTTGCTTTTGTATCATGAACCAAGGCATACGCTCGAATAGTGCTGCCCACCGTTTTCAGGACAAGGTCTGTCAAATCATTACACGTTAGTTTGGCGCATCGGAGAAGCGTTGTAGACAGAATTTGCTCCCTTCGGTTTTTTCCCCGAAGGGAGCAATTTCTGTCGGTGACGCATTGAATTACAAGTGAAATCATGGATTGCTTGAAAAGGATATGGAGCAGTTGTTTTATTAAGGCCGCTCTCTTTCGGTTTGTTTTTCAAAATAAAATCTTTAATGATATTTTACGGTCGAAGTTGATTGAAAAAACATAACTTTGCCAAAGTATAAGACTCACAACAGACAGTATGAATCAGAAAGAAAACTTTATGCGCGAAGCCATCCGGCTGTCGATAAGGAATGTTTATGAAGGAGGTGGCCCTTTTGGTGCCGTTATTGTAAAGGACAATAAAGTGATTGCGCGCGGAGTCAATCGGGTGGTTCCCGGCAACGATCCTACCGCGCATGCCGAAGTCTGTGCCATTCGTGAAGCCTGTCAAAAATTACAGACATACGATCTTTCGGGCTGTGAAATCTATTCTTCGTGCGAACCTTGCCCGATGTGTCTTGCCGCCATCTATTGGGCACACTTGGACAGGCTTTATTTTGCAAATACAAAGGATGATGCCAAACGCATCGGCTTTGACGATTCCATGATTTATGAGGAAATATCCAGGCCTTTGATACAGCGTAGGCTGCCTTCCGAAAGCTTTTTGCGCGATGAGGCTCTTCAAGCCTTCAGGATTTGGGATGAAAAAGCCGATAAGGTGGAATACTAACTGATAGGACGGATATAAAAATGAGAAAAACAATCTCTTTCATTTTATTGCTGATGGTTGTGGGTGCCCTGCAAGGGGCTGTTCCTCTGAAATTCAATTCAAATGGGAAGTTCAAGATAGTTCAGCTCACCGATGTGCATTACATTTATAATGACGAACGCTCAAAACCTGCTGAGACATGCATCAATAACGTACTTGAAAAAGAACGTCCCGATTTGGTGATGCTCACAGGGGATATTATTTTCGGGAAGCCGGGGAAGGAAAGCTTGCAAACGGTTTTGAACTTGATTTCTAAATTCAAAATACCTTTTGCCATTACTTTCGGCAATCATGATGATGAACAGGGCCTGAGCAAAGACGAGCTTATGAAGATTGCCATGGAATATCCTTATAATATCAGCACTCCGTCTGACGGTATCACAGGAACATCCAACTATGTATTGCCCATTCAATCGGGCAAAGGCCGTCGCAACGCGGAAGTGCTGTATGTCATCGACTCGAATACCTATTCGCATGTTCCGGGTGTAAAAGGCTACGATTATATTCATTTTGACCAAATTGAGTGGTACAGAAACCAAAGCCGCCGTTTTGCATCCGAAAATGGAGGAAAACCGCTTCCGTCGATGGCCTTCTTCCATATCCCGGTGCCCGAATTTACCGAAGCGGCATGTAGTGGAAGTGCCATATTATATGGCTCTCGTACTGAATCAGTCTGCTCGCCGGTACTTAATACCGGTTTCTTTGCGGCAGCAAAGGAGATGGGAGATATTCGCGCTATGTTTGTTGGACATGACCATGATAACGATTATGCCGTGATGTGGCATAATATACTTCTTGCTTACGGGCGTTATAGCGGTGGAAAAACCGTCTACAACAATTTGCCGGTAAATGGTACCAGAGTCATAGAACTGAACGAGGAATCGACTGAATTTGCTACCTGGATACGGCTCAGTAATGGTGACGTGGAGCAACGTATTACATGTCCCGGCTCTTTCCAAAAGAAGTAGTGATTAGCGTATGGTGTGCTTGCCCGAGCCGATTTCCATGATAAACCAGCCATTTTCTTTTTTGCCTTTTGCCTTTGTTTCATCGATAAGAACCTGTTTGTCCTTATAGGGGAACCAGACTTCCGCGATGCAATTGGCCGGAATGTCTATGGAAAGAACCATGTTGCCATCGGATGAATGTCTGAATTCTGTCAGAATATTCCCTCTGACTGTTGGTAGCAGAAGACCGGCGTGTTTTACCTTTCCCGGTTGAGGCTTGATGCGAATACGTTCGAATCCGGGTTCTATTGGCGTTATGCCCATCAAACCGCGTGCAATTAAGTTGCCGGGAGCAGCACCCCAAGCGTGGTTCCAATCTTGATTGGGTTTATAGATATTGTCCCAGGCTTCCATTGTAATAGTGGAACCGGCTCTCAACATGTTATACCAGCTTCTTTGTGCGGTCGAAGCAAGCAGGCTGTGGGCATAGTCGGCTTCACCGGCATCATAAAGTCCGTCAAGCAGAAATTGTGCGCCGTAGACACTGCATGCCATTCTTCGTGATTTGATATAATCCGTAACGGATTTCATGTTGCGCGTATCAACCATTCCGAAAGCCAATGGAAACATATTGGAATGAAGGGCCGAGTGGTCGGTGGACAGGCCGTCGCGATAACGCCCGTTCTTCTTGTCAAAGAGCAGACGGTTGAACTGCTTCCGTATATAGGCGGCTTCATCGGCATAATGGCGGGCATCGGCATCTTTGCCGATAACTTGCGCAATTTGGCCTAATAACTTCACGGCCTGATAGTGAAACGCATTGACTGTGGCATTGAAAGTGTCCATCTTGACTCCGTCGGCTTCTCCGCCATACTCTTTTTCATCGCCAACGAATCCGCTTTGTGGCCAATCCACAATGTCTTTAAGTGCATTCCCGTTATAATGGATGGTTTGGCACAACTCAGGCGTATTTTTCCCTGTTTTTGTGGAAATCAGGCCATTGCTTTCGCGAAGTGCCAGAAGCGTTTTGGCTTTCAGGTCGCTATAATAGCGTTCAAGCAGCCTTTTGTCTCCACTGTACATATAGTCGTTCCATGCAAGAATCAAAGTTTGCAGGCACCATTCAGTCGGCCATGTCGGATGAAAGATGAGATGTTCTATCGTACGGCGGGCCATGGAAAATTCTCGGTCGACGCAATAATGGCTCAATTGGTTGATAATGGCATCTGCTTCGTAGGCAATACGCTCTCTGTCACCGTCTACGTAAATTCCGCAGAAAGAAGTTGCTTTCATGCTGTAACGGCAAAGCTCCCATATTTTGTTCAATACAGTGTCTGACGAGTTGAAGCGTGCAGCAGCATCGTTGAACGAGTAGTGCAACATTCGCCTTTCTGGTTCAACCGTACTGACAATTTCGCTTTTGCCTTCTGTTTCCACATATCTGAAAGGAAATACAACTCCGGCGTAGTCGGGCAGAAAAATGGGATATAGACGGTTGCGGGCAGCGGTTGCCGGGTCGGAATTGCGCGCATCCGGCTTCATTTTCAAATCATAGGTGTGCAGACCGGGCATAAGTGCCAATTTGTATTCGGCGTAGCGACGCGAGCCACCGGGATTCTGTTCCACTCTTCCATTGGCAGAACAGACTTCGCCAATCCTGACAATGATTGTATCGGCATGTTCAGACATTGCGGTAAGTCTCAGTTGGCCGATGGCATCACGCCCGAAATCAAAACAGCGTATGTGCGAAGCAGGGTTATTAGTGTTGGCAGGGCGTTCGTCCGTAAACTGCAACGGATAGTAAGAGGCTGTTCCATCGGTTTTACCGGCTGTCATGAAGCTTTTGGTTGCTGACCATGGGCTTTCATAGCCATGGTTGTCCCATGTTTTGACCTTCCAGTAATAGATGGTTGAAGGCGACAATTCTTTTCCACCCATCGTAATGGATGTTGAATGCCGGCTTTCAATCTTCTGGCTGTCCCAAATATCGGCTGTCTCGGGTCGGAGCTTGTCGGGTGAAGTTGCGACGAGAATATGGTAGGCGGTTTGTAATGTATTAGGACGGTTGCTCCCGACAATCCAGCTGAAGCGTGGGCGAGAGCTGCGGATAAGTGCTACTTGATAGTGTCCTTTTGCTTTATCCAAAGTTGTGAGTGCTGCGGATGATACATATCCGTCATTGAAGAGCTGTTCTGTATGTTCAATCAAATCGGTCATCAAGCCGGTAGGACATTGTGCTTGTAAAATGGATGTGGAATAAATAAATAGCGAAAGAATGGCTGTTGCCTGAAAGAGTCTTTTTTCCATGGAATAATGTAGTAAAACTAATGATGATGTTGTTTTGCCGAGCAATCCGGACAGAGTCCTTTTAGTACATAATTGGCTGTATGCAGTTGGAAACCTTGCGGGACTTTTACCGTTGGGACAGGCAGGCCGCGCAGACAAAATGTTTTATGGCATGATTCGCAAAAGAAATGGGTGTGATGGTCTGAAAATCCGTCATCATCCTCACCGCCGCAGCGGCATTCATGACTGCATATCGCATATTTGGCATATCCGCTGCCGTCTTCTATGCAATGCACCAAATGATGGGCAAGAAATAAAGTCAGTGTACGGAAAATGGTCGATTTGTCTACCGTACCCAATTTGGTTTCAAGGTCTGTTAGCGAAACAGCACATTGAAGCTTCCTCATTTCTTGGAATACCAATATCCGTATGGCTGTAGGCTTTATGCCACGCTGCCGAAGCTCTTGCTCGAAATTCATATTAGGATTCTTTCAATCGCGAAAGTTACTTATTTTTCTGAGCTCTCATGTTTTATGACGGGAATTCATTGCAAAGATACGGAATCTTTCTTTTAATCCTATGTGTGCGCTATAAATATTGATTCCATCAGATGCTGAGCATGCGTCTTTTCTAATTCCATTCCATGATTTTCATTCTTCCCCGCGGCCATTCGTTGCACTGTATGTACATTCTGTCCTTGAAAAAGTCACAGTCCTCGAACTCAAAAGGAACTTCTGCCTGCAGATTCACTACGCTTGCCATTCTGCGGTTTTTCAAGTCCCACGAATATATCATGCTTGGAAACTGTGGAGAGCCCACGCCCGTGGGCATGACGAGGCAGTTGCCGGCGACAACGCCGCCCTGGCCTATTTGCACGTGTGGAAACGACCTGTCGTAGTCCTGTATGAGGTAGTTTTCCAGGATGTCCTCCTTTTTCAGTACCACGGTCTTGCCCTCTTTGAGCCTGGGAAGTTTGAATATCATTATGCGGAAATTGTTTTTGGGGTCGGTGTTGTTTATTGTGTTTCCGAATCCAATCAGATGCTTGCGCTTTTTGTCGATTGCCCACTGCACCGCGCATCCGTAATAGTCGTCGTGGTTGTCGAGCAATATGGTCTGCACAAGTTCAGCCCTGCCTTCGGGCAGTATCCGCTCCACAAAGCAGGCATCGGTAATGTTTTTCTCCTTGTCGGTCTTGGCCTGCGAAACATATAGCAGCGGCAACGTGTCACCTTTCTGGTATCTCTCCACACCGAAATTGGCAACGTTGACATGGTTGTACTTGGATTTGCTTCCGAGCGGGAATGTGCTGAGCCTTACGAACGAGCCATCGGGGTGAATCTTGTAAAGCGAGGCAAAGCCTTCGTTATAAAGTCCAACCATATAGTCTTTGTGGATGGCGAGTCCCTGGAGACTTTTTTCAACGCCTTTTTTCAAAAGTCCGCCATCCTTCAGCGTATAGCCGGTGAGTCTGAATACTCCTCCCTTTGTCTTTTGTGCAGAAGCACTATTGCCCGTGCCAAGTACAAAAGCAAGCAAAAGTGTACCAATTATCGTCTTCATAATAAAGTCGTTTTATTCACTTGCGAATTTAGCTAAATGATTTGGCAATTATCGGTGTCAGGTGGAAGTTTTTTCTGTAAGTATGTGCGAAGCTTCTTTTTTTGCGACAAAGCGTGCCCTCCATGTAACATAAGAATGGCCTGTTATAGTGCGTAATCTCTTATCTCAATTTGGCGGAAAATCCGATAATATTACCGGTTTGCCGTGGTAAATTGCAGGATTGCGGCAATATTTTTCAGGTATCTTTCTGCAATTGTCTCAGACAAGTTTGCAAATATCCCTTACATCGTACGGATTTTCCAAAATAGATGTAAATGTTGCTGTTGGTGTGGCCTCTGCAAAACTTGAAGTCTCCAAATAGACTTTCATCACTCTTCCATGAGTGGGTCTCATTCTGAAAACGACTGGGTTTGCAGCATTTAACGCTCTCTTCGGACGAAAGGCAGATGAATCAAAAAGATAACAATATAAATTAACGTGAGTTCGATAAAATCAGAATAAGGTTGGTTGCG
>DJPH01000026.1:0-739 GCA_002439755.1 Prevotellaceae bacterium UBA6417
ATGGCCTTAACAGGGCGTAATTTCACCTCAAAAGTTTTCAAATCGAATTGGCCGGTAGACTTGGTCGCTTTCCAAGCAGCATAAGAACCAAGATCTTTCAAATAGTACACTTTCATGTCTATTTCCCTGTTATCCAATGCCGGGACAAAGCCTTTGACAACAGCACCCATCTTCAAGTTTTTCAACAAGTCTTCGCGCACATTGAAAGTCACCCATAAGTCATCCATGACACTTACATTCATTATAGGTGAACCCTGTCCCACCAGTTCGCCGACTTTGGGAAATATTTCGCTCACCTCGCCATCAGCAGAAGCTGTCAATACCGTTTCGCGAATATAAGAAGCCACTTCATTGACAGCTCCACGGGCACGGGCGACAGTAGCCTCTGCCGCCGCTTTGTCTTCGCGCTGGGCGCCATTTACGGCCATCTGATACTGTGAATGGGCGGCTCGCTCTGTAGCGACAGCTGCATCGCGCTGAGCCGAAATTTCATCTAATTTTTGTGCCGGTACAACCCCTTCGTCATATAAGTTCTTGATTCGCTTATAAGTCTTTTCGGCAATAGCAACGCCGGCCTGAGCCTTTTTCCACATTTCCAAAGCTCCTTGCACCTGTTCTCTGCGTGTGCCGCGATTGGCCTTTTCGCTCATAGCTTGTGCTGCTTCTTCAGCACCACGGGCCTGCTCCATTTTCGCTGTCACTTCAGGAGCATCCAAACGTACCAAGGTATCACCGGCCT